>JAZFQW010000245.1:0-5110 GCA_036445335.1 Alphaproteobacteria bacterium
ACGACCAACAGCTTCGTGGCGTGCCTGCCGCGGCCCTCGCGGAGAGGCAGGATCAGCCGCGCGAATTTTCGCGAGGTGCGGTCGGCTTTGACCGAGACCTCCATGAACGTGCATCGCCGCAGCGTGGCCGCCGTCTGGTAATCCACCAAACCGGAGTTGCTGAGCGCGGCGTCGGGGTACTCCGCGACGTAGGTCCCCGTCATGTCGCGGTCGTCCAGCCGCGTGCTCGAATCGAATTGTAGGTAGACGAACTCGCCGGGATCTGCGCAGGCGACATCGACCAAATGGATGCCGGCGATACTGCTGCTATGGCGAAGCCCGTCGAAGTCCTTCAGCGTCGGCAGATCGGCATAGTGGCGGTTGGCGTTCCAGCACTCCAGGAATGGCGCGAACTCGGGCAAGCAGTGCGCCACATCCAAGCGGTATTCGTCGCGCCGCACCGATGTGTTGCCGTTCGCCGCCACCACCTCCTTCCGCTCGAGCAGGTGGTGGGCGCTGAGCTTGGATTGAAACGGTGTGATCGGTTTCATCACCCGCCAGCCGTTCGGCCCAAAGTCCGGTGATGACAACGAACCGAATGCAAGGGCTGCCTGCGCCGAACGAATATGCCCTTGGTTCGCAGCATGCTGTCACGATACCGGTTATGTCGTCGCAGGCATATCAGAAATCTCATTGAAATCGTTTGTTTATTACGAATATCCACCCTGCCCATTCACGGATAGCGTGCAGCCGGATGCGCGCCCGATGGTCGTCCGTGCATCGGCCGATGGTCGGGCTCACGAAATTGTTGTCGGTCCATCCAATGGCAACCCTTGCCGGCCGCCACCGGGGCTGACATATCACCGTGGCTGCCGGTCGCGCATTCGACAGATGGACGCGGAGCGGCGGTGAACCAACCCTGAAGGGCGGTCGAATGAAACAGCAACTTCTGCATCTTGTCTTCGGCGGCGACCTGACCGACCCCGGGTCGGTCGAGTTCGCCGATACCGACGACCTCGACATCGTCGGCATCTACCCGAACTACGCCGCTGCCCACGAGGTGTGGCGCGCCAAGGCCGCGGCCACGGTCGACGACGCCCACCGGCGGTATTTCGTCGTACACCTGCACCGCCTGCTGGACCCGGAGAAGGACGACGCGTAGCACGCATCTCTCACACTGGCCACGGTCTGCATCGCGCCCGGGCGGTCCGAGCCGCCAGGAGAAGGCCGAAGAGCGTAGCACCGCTACGGTCGAGGCGTTCGACTCAACGGGCGGGCCGCCTGGGCGCGACGCAGACCGTGGCCAGTGTGAAAGATGCGGGCTACCACCTACCAGCGCGCCATCAACGGCGACGCATCGAATATCTTGAACTGGATGTTGGCGCAGCCGGCGTCGCGCAGCCGGCGTGGCTGCTCGGCCACCAGCCCGCGGTCCAGCAGCGCCTTGGCCTGGTCGAGGGTCTCGTACTCGAGAATGACCGCGACCTGCGGCGACGTACAGTCAACGCTGCGCATGCCGATCACGTGCACTAAAGCCCTCGGCCAAGCGGAACTGATTGAGGATCCTGAGCGACAGTTCGGCGTAATCGTCCATCCGCGACACCGGCGGCAGATCGTAGGTCGCACACGCATTCGCCATGACCGGACTCCTCGCCGACCCGGCAGCGGATCGGCAACACAATGCCACAGCCCCAACGGTTGCGCCACCTGACCGTCCCGCCGCGGCCGGCGTCGGACACTCCGGCCAGGGCCGGCCCGCCGCGCGCCACCGCCCGATGCCGCATGATCATCACAAACTGGTGCCGGCTTGGTCCTCGACGCGTACTATTTTCATAGCTGCAGGTCGCATCGTCTGCCGGACTAGAAACCAATGACACGCCGAGCGCGCCGGAGTCGCGCCAACCGGCCGGCGATCGCCGATCGACGCGGCAACCCAACCAACGAAAGACAGGCGGCAGCAATGAAAAAGGTACTGATCGGGCTCCTGGTGGTCGTGGTCCTGCTTGTCGTGGGCACCGTCGCAATCCCCTACGTGGTCCCGACCGACTGGATAAAGGACGAGGTGGGCGCGCGGGTCAGCGCCAGCACCGGCCGCGACCTTCGGATCGAAGGCCCGGTAACGCTGTCAGTGTTTCCGTCGGTCACTGTGACGTTGAGCGACATCGTCCTGGCCAACGCGCCGGGCGCCGCGGCGGCGCAGATGGTTGCGCTCGGCCAGCTCGACCTGGATGTAGCGCTGTTGCCGCTGCTGGGCGGCGAGGTCGACGTCAATCGTTTCATCCTGCGCGAGCCGGTGATCGCGCTGGAGGTCGACGCGGCGGGCCAACCCAACTGGATCTTTCAGACCGGTGACGATGGCGACGCGGGCGCATCCGGCGACGATGCCGCCGAGGGAGGCGGGTTCCTGCTGACCGACCTCAAGCTGGGCGAAGTCGGCATCGTCGACGGTTCGATCAGCTACGTCGATCGTGGCGCCGGTCAGGCCGTCGAGCTTGCGAACGTCAACCTGACCATCGAGCTGGCCAGCCTGGACAGCCCGCTGAAGGTCGACGGCAGCGCCGACTACCGGGGCAAGACCGTCGCGATCGCCGTCGGCGCCGACCGGCCGCGCGCCCTGTTGACCGGCGGGCAGACACCGCTCACCCTCTCGGTCACCGCCGACCCGCTGACCGTCTCCTTCGACGGCACGGTGGGCGCGGCCGACGCGCCGACCGCTAGTGGCGCGCTGTCGGTATCGATGCCGTCGATCGCCGCCCTCGCCGAATGGCTCGGGGCGGCATTGCCCGATGGCGGTCTGCCGATCGACTCGGTCGACCTCGCGGGGACCCTGAGCGGTTCGCCGAGCCGCGTCGCGCTCGACGCGCTGTCGCTCCAGCTAGACGACCTGAAGACCACTGGCGATCTGGCCGTCGCCCTGGACGGCACCAGACCGGCCGTGGTGGGCCGCCTGGACGTCGGCAGGCTGGATATCGACCGGTTCGCGCCGCCGGCCACCGACGGCGCGGATGGCGGCGGCGGTGGAGAGACCGCCGGCGCCGCCCGCTGGAGCGAGGAGCCGATCGACCTCGGCGCCCTGACGCTGGTCGACGTCGATCTCATCCTCAACAGCGACGGTGTCGTCTTCCGTGGCGTGGAGGCCGGGTCGACGGTATTGACAATATTGTTGAATAACGGCGTTCTGGATGTTGATTTGGCGGAAACATCGCTGTTCGGTGGCACCGTGGCGGTACAGCTTGGCGCCGATGGCGCGGCGGCCGAACCCAAGGTCGATGTCGGCTTCCAGATGAGCGGCGTGCAGGCGGAGCCGGTGCTGACCCGGTTCGCCGAATTCGACCGATTGTCCGGCGCCACCGCCGCCGATATCGCCGTGACCGCGACGGGCGGCAGCCAGAAAGAGATGGTCGAGGGGCTGAACGGCCAGGGCTCGGTGGTGTTCATCGACGGCGCGATCAAGGGCATCAATCTCGGCGCCATGATCCGCAACGTCGGTTCCGCCTTCACCGACACGACCGCCGGCGAGGTACGCCAGACCGACTTCGCCGAGCTGGGCGGTACGTTCCGGATCGTCAACGGCCTGCTGCGCACCAATGATCTGCGCCTGCTGGCGCCGCTGTTCCGGATCGAAGGCGCCGGCGACGTCGATCTGCCGCCGCGAACTGTGGATATGCGCCTGGAACCGAAGGTCGTCGCCACCGTGGAGGGCCAGGGCGGCGCGTTCGAGCAGTCCGGCGTCCTGGTGCCGGTCATAGTCGAGGGCACCTTCGACGACATCACCTGGCGCCCCGACTTCGAATCTCTGGTCACCGACGTGCTGCGGGATCCGTCGGCGATCGGCGAGCAGATCGAAAGCCTGGGCGATGGCGGTGAAGAGGCGGTGCGCGGGCTGCTCGACAATCTGACCGGCGGGGCGCCGGCGACCGATGAGTCCGCCCCGCTCGACAATCTGCGCTCGCTGTTCGGCCGCTGATTGTCGTCCAGCGGAGCCGTAACCCGCCAAAAAAAGAGGGGCAGTGGTGTTTCACTGCCCCTCCCCTGGAGGACGGCCGGTGCGGGTCAGCCGATCCTCCTTATCCGGTCGATCTCAGGTCAATGAGATCCAGCGTCCGGCGCCATCGCCGCAAGCGGTGTGCTCAAACGTCGCCGCCATGCCGGACACGGTCAGCGTCTCCTCGTACAGCGGGCAATGGGTGCCGGAACTCGGCCGGAAGGTCACCCGCGGCACAACCATGCCGTAGTTGCCGATGAGGTCGTTGATCCATGTGCTGGGTTCGTTGTCGCCGCGGCGCTCCATCGCGGTCTGGATGGTCCGCGCCACCAGGTGGTTGTCGTTCGCCGACAATTGCCTGCGGAGGCTCGCCGGATCGCCGGACGAGGCGGACGGCATCGTGGTCGCGGCGGTGCAGGAGGACAGGGCGAGCGCAAGCAACACGGCGACTGCCAGCACACTCGTCCCCCGCAGCAACAGGTCGAGCGCGGCACCCGTCACGCCGCCGCGGCCGGTCCGAGCGCGGCGATCGAAGACGACGCGTCCGTCGGGACGACGCCTCTCCGCGCTCGAGGATCCGATACCGCTGATCGACCATCGTCCATGTTCTCCAGATTTGCCGGCTGTGCCGGGTTCGGGTACCGCGGCTCCAGAGGCTTGTTATTTTATTAAATCTGAGCCATCATTTCAAGAAGATATGAATAAAAAACTAATATCAATCATAAAAACAAAGACGGTTAATATGAATCAAGATTAATTAGGTTTAACCAAACATAATTATGTTCGGATATGCATAAGTATACCGAGGATGCTAAGGATTTTTTATTTATAAATGAGCCACAGATACTTCGGCCGCGCCGAAGATGGCTGCCATTGACAACGCCGGGCACCACGATCCGAGAATTAGGCTGGACCCGAGTCGACCGGCGACCTTCGACCGGCGACAGGATTGCCGTCGCGCCAGGATGGCGCTAGCGTATCCCGGCCAAGGGATACAGGAGCAATACTCGCCATGACTACAGTGTGGTCCGGACGAAGCGGTCCGATTCTCGGCGTGGTGCTGATCCTGACGCTCACCGCGTGCCAAGGGTTGCCGCCGCTGCCGTTCGGTGCGCCGGCCCGGCCGGCCCTCTATACGATTTCCAC
>JAZFQW010000246.1:0-6829 GCA_036445335.1 Alphaproteobacteria bacterium
GTCGGGGTGTTCGTGGGGCGGAAAGCGGCTGTTTGCGTCGTAGCGCACCAGCGACGTCACCCGGCCGGCCTCCGCCGGTCCCGACAGGTCGAGCCGCTTGCGCCAGACGCTTGGGCTCGGGCTCGCCTGCCATTCCATCGACGCGGTGCGCATCACCACGCATTTGGAGAAATCCGCGTTCAGCCCCGCCATGCCCGCCTCCCGGATTTCGATGCGCCGGTGCCGGCGCGGTGTGTGCCAAAGTCGGGATATTGGAGCGGCCGCCGCCGATCCCTGGGTCGCTCGGGCGGACAGCGGCGTGAGCGCTAGTCCGCACTTCTCATACTGGCCACGGTCTGCGCGGCCAGTGTGAGAAGTGCGGACTAGGAGCCCGTCACACGACCAGCGCCACGACCGCGCACAGGCAGGCGGTCCAGCCGACCAGCAGCGCCGCGGCGGCCGGACCGCCGCGCACCGGTCCGATCGGCGGCGGCCATGGTTTCGCCGTGCCCGCCAGCGCCCACACCACGGCCAGCGCGGCGATTCCGACCGCCAGATAGCCGGCGATCTGGATCGAGAGGTCGAACGGCATCGCGTCCCCAACCGATGGCCAAGCCCGCACGTCTCACACCGGCCACTGATTGCGCGACGAGGGCGGGCTCGAAGTCGATCATCATAGCACAGCCCGGTCGTCGGCGGTGACGGGTCGACCGGCATGGTCGCTTCGGCCCGCCCGGCCCGGCGGAGACCGGCGCGTCGGCGACAGGACCCGCATGTCGAGCCACGCGGCGACCGCCTCCAGGCAGCCGGTTGCCAGCCGTGGCCAGCGGAACGCGCCCGGATGCGACGGTGCCTGGACGAGCCCGTGGCCGGCGTCGGGGAAGACATGCACGGTCACGTCACGACCGTGGCGCCGCAGGCCGGTGAGGAGTCCGGCGCAGCGCAGCGCGGGGAGCCGTCTGTCCGCCTCGCCGTAGAGCGCAAGGATCGGGATATCCAGTGCCGCCAGCGCCGCCACGGGGTCGACGTCGAGGTCGCGCCGATAGCGGGCGACGGCCGGCGCCAGCGGATCGAACGCCGCCGGGTCCGGCAATCCGGCGTCCCAGTACCACGGCGCGCCGGCCGCGGCGTGAAGCCGGCGACGCAGCTTGGTCCAGTCGTACTCGCCGCGCACCGCTGCCTGCTTGGCCCGCACCAGGGCAAGGGCACGGGCCCGTTCGGCCTCGCCGACGGCGCCGGTCAGGCGCATCTCGACCTCGCGGCGTTCCTGTTCCGCCGGCGAGATCGCCGGTGCGGAGCACAGGACAAGGTACGCGACATCGGTCATGCCGGCCGCCAGCGGCGCGACCCAGCCACCCTCGCCGGCCGCGACGATGCCGATCCTGGCCGGATCGATCCCATCGGTTTCGCGCAGCAACCGATGTCCGGCCACCGCATCGGCCGCGAGGTCGCCGAAATCCGCGGTCACGCCGTCGCCGTCGGACATCCCGGTGCCGCGCCGGTCGTACACCAGCGACGCCACGCCGTGGCGCGCCAGGACCTGGGCCAAGAACCGCGACCGATGCCGCGCCGCCGGACCCACGCCCGGCAGATGGACCGCCGCCGGGTGCGGACCGATGCCCAGCGGGCGGATCAGCGACCCCGCCAGGCGGTTGCCGGCATTCTGGAAGGCCACGTCCTGGGTGGTGAACCACGCCGGCTCGGCCGGGCACCGCGCCAACTCGAAGCGTGCGGCGATGCCGCCACCGCGCCAGGTGCCGCGGATGGCGTCGTCTGCGAAGTCGCCGGTCCAGACGATCTCGCCGCCGCACCCGGCGGCCATGGTCAGCACCAGCCGCGGCGGTTCGTACGCCACGGCATCGAAGGGGACGCCGACGACGCCGAGCGCCGCGGCGTCGAGCCAGGCGACCAGCCCGTTCGGCTTGGCGTCAAACGTGACGGCGACGGGCATTTGCTGGTCGTCCCTGGCAAGCACGCCGGCGTACCGGCCATGGGGCTCGTCGCTGTCGGCCGGATACGCGGTGGCGCGGCGGTCGCTGTCGAACGCGTTTAGCATGGCAGACCTCTCCTGTCGGGGCGGCCGGCATCGGCCGCCCATTGCAATCGGTCGTCGTTGGCTGGAGCCGCTGGGCGGCTATTCGATGTCGCGGAAGGCCCGGTTCAGCTTGAACTCTTCGGAGGTGACGTGTCGCTCCAACCCGGCCAGCCGCTGTTCCAGGTCGCGGAACTTGTAGCGCAGGCCGGAGAAGGTCTGGTCCGGCCTGACCGACACCGAGCGCCAGAAATCCTCCTCGTCGCGGTTGCGATAGAGCCGCGGCGGCCGCTTCTTGATGAAGATCGTGGTCAGGATGTAGACCAGGATGGTCTGCGGCGGGAAGAGCAGCACCAGCACCACGGCGGCCGCCCGCGCCTGCCAGATCTTGATGCCGAAATAGTCGGCGACGCCGGCGCACACGCCGAACAGCACGCCGTCGTCGACGTTGCGGTACAGCCGGTGCGGATTGGGCGACCGGTAGAGCGACTCGTCGCGGCTCATTCGTGCCTCCCGCGCCAGCCCGGCGCCTCGGCGTCCAGTATGGTCTCCAATGCGCCGATTCTCGATTCCATCGTCTTCGCGCTTTGCCAGAGATCGGCCAGCATCTTCTCATCCTCCGCCGACAACGTCTTGGTCGACCGCCACCGCGTCACGTAGTGCAGCAGCAGCCAGAGCGGCGCGACGACCGACAGGAGCAGGACCAAGGGGACGAAGAGGAATCCGGTGAATGTCATGACGCCGGCTCATCTCCCTGGGTGGTCTTCACGGCGGACTTCGCCTTGCCCAGCCGCGCCTTGATCTCGCTCAGCTCCTGCTCGATCGCCGACTCCGCCTCCAGCTCGGAGAACTCGTCGGCCAGGGTCTTCTTGCGCGAGCCCAGGTCGTAGGACTCGACCTCGCCTTCCAGCTCGTCGATCTTGCGCTCGATCTGCTCGTAGCGGGCGAGCGCGTCGTCGATCCGGCCATCGTGCAGCTGCGAGCGCATGCGCAGCCGGTCGTGTGCCGTCCGGCGGCGGATCTCATAGCTCTTCTGCTTGTTCTTGGCCTCGCTCAGCTTGCCCTGCAGTTTCCCCATGTCTTCGTTGGCCTTGGCCAGCGCCTCGTCGATGACGCCCAGCTCGCGCGTCAGCACCTCGACGGTCTCCGCCGCGCGGGTCTTCGCCAGCAGGGCGCCCTTGGCCAGGTCCTCGCGCGCCTTGGCAACGGCGAGCTCGGCCTTGCGCTGCCACTCGACGCACGCCGTCCGGAACTGCGCGATCTTGCGCTGCAGCTCCTTCTTCTCGGCGATCGACTTGGCCGCCGCGCTGCGCACCTCGACCAGCGTGTCCTCCATCTCTTGGATGATCAGGCGGACGATTTTCTCCGGCTCCTCGGCGTGGTCGAGAATGGCGTTGAGGTTGGAGTTGATGATGTCGCTCAGGCGGGAAAAGATGCCCATGATCCGGGTCCTCGGTTGCGTCCAGGGCGGCGGGCGGTCAGATCAGGACCGCCGCCAGGATAAATCCGGCCGCGAAGAACAGCCAGTTGTCTGTCGGCCGCGACCGCGCATAGCTCCACAGCCGGCGCGCCAAGCGTTGCAGATCGGCGATCAGCGGCGTCTCGCTGGCGTCGCCACCGGGCACATAGCGGTCGTCGTGCGTCGTCATCGATACCTCCATCGAATGGGCCCGGGTCGGGAGTCGCACGGGTCTATCCCCTGCTTTGCAGGCCGCATGCCAAGTTCGCTATTCTCGATAACACATTGAAAAATATGAATTATTTAATTGAACGTCCGGTCATCCGCTTGAAATCTCTCGCCGGCTTCGCTAAATAATATCTAAATTACTCACTTAGTATCGAATTTCGCCAATGCCCGACGCGACCGCCGATCTTCCGCCGTTGGTGGGCGAGGCCCGCAGCTTCGTCGAGATGCTCGAGCACGTATCCCTGGTCGCGCCGCTCGACAAGCCGGTGCTGGTGATCGGCGAGCGCGGCACCGGCAAGGAGCTGATCGCCGCTCGCCTGCACTACCTGTCGCGCCGCTGGGACCGGCCGTTCGTCAAGGTCAACTGCGCGGCGCTGTCGGCAGAGCTGTTGGACAGCGAGCTGTTCGGCCACGAGGCCGGCGCCTTCACCGGTGCCGTGCGTCGCCATATCGGCCGGTTCGAGCGCGGCAATGGCGGCACCGTGGTCCTCGACGAGGTCGCCAACGCCTCGCTGAGAGTGCAGGAGAAGGTCCTGCGGGTGATCGAATACGGCGAGTTCGAGCGCGTTGGCGGCGGCGGGACCCTCCGGGTCGATGTCCGGGTGATCGGGGCCACCAACCTGGATCTGCCCGGCCAGGTGGCGGCCGGCCGGTTCCGCGCCGACCTGCTGGATCGGCTGGCATTCGACGTCGTCACCCTGCCGCCGCTGCGGGCGCGGCGCGGCGATATCCCGTTGCTGGCCGAGCATTTCGCCCTGGCCATGGTGCACGAGCTCGATCGCGCCGCGTTCGCCGGCTTCGCGCCGGAGGCAATGGAGCGGCTGACTGGCTACGATTGGCCGGGCAATGTCCGCGAGCTGAAGAACGCGGTCGAACGGGCGGTCTACCGCACGCGCGACCTCGATTGGCCGGTCGCCGATATCGTGCTCGACCCGTTTCGCTCGCCGTTCCGCCCGTCCGGCGTGCCGCCGGGACCGTCCGCGGCGACCGCCGTGGCCGAACGACCGGCCGGCGACGGAGCGGCGGTCGCCGAGCCGTTCGACTTCGTCGCGCGCGTGGGGGACTTCGAGCGCGGCTTGCTGCGGGCGTCGCTGGAGCGCCATCGGTTCAACCAGCGCAGGACCGCCGAGCACCTTGGCATGTCGTACCACAAGTTGCGCGGCCACCTGCGCAAATATGGTTTGTTACCAAAGCGTTAGTGCCGACAATCGGGCGTAGCATCGGGGACGAATTTCAAGCTTTCTTAATGTCGACCGGGTATCGCTGGAAGGTCGTCGGAGGTTTGCCTGCGACCCGGGGAGTCCGCCTTGCCGAATCTTGTGGCGCCTTTGTCGATCCTCCTGCTGGCCTGTGTCGCCCTCAACCTCGCGGTGACGCTGGTGCTGTGGCGACGCTGGGCGCGCGGGCGCCTGCCGTCGGACACGGGCACGGACGCGGCCAGCCTGGACAATCAGCGTGCCCTGTTGAGCGACGCGCTGGAGAGTATCTCCGAAGGGTTCGCCCTGTTCGATCGCGACGGTCGACTGGTGCTGTGCAACGAAAACTACCGCAACGCCTATCCCCGCTCGGCCGACATGCTTGTGCCCGGGACGCGGTTCGCCGAGATCCTGCGGGCCGAGGCGGAACGGGGCGCCTGCAGCGGGTCGGCCAAGGAGGTCGAGGCATGGGTGCAGGAGCGGTTGACCCGACCACTGGCAAGCGCGGAACCGCTCGACATGAAGCTCAGCAACGATCGCTGGTATCGCATCAGCGAGCACCAGACGCGCAGCGGCGGCGTCGTCAAGCTGCTGACCGACATCACCGAGGTCAAGCGCCACGAAAAGGCGCTGCAGCGCGCTCAGAAGATGGAGGCGCTGGGCCAGCTGGCCGGCGGCCTGGCGCACGAATTCAACAACCTGCTGACCGCGATCGGCGGCTTCAGCGAGCTCGCCCGGCGGCGCATCGAGAATCCGCGGCAGGACCGCAAGCGCATCGCCAAGCTGCTTGACGAGGTCGTCAGCGGCGTGCAGCGCGCCGCCGCGCTGACCCGCCAGATGCTGACCTTCTCGCGCCGGCAGAAGGTCGAGACGACGGTCATCGCCACGGGCGACGCGGTGCGGGCGATCGAGGGCATGCTGCTGTCGCTGCTGACCGACGGCATCCAGGTCGAGATCGACCTGCAGGACAACGACGCGCCGATCGAGGTCGACCCGTCGCTGCTCGAACAATGCATCATCAATCTCGCGCTCAATTCCCGCGACGCCATGGCGGACGGCGGCACGCTGACGGTGAGCACCAGAGTGGTGACCCTCGACGAAGACTTCGCCGCCGCGCACAAGGGCGCCAAGCCGGGCCCCCATGCCGCGATATCGGTAACCGACACCGGCGTTGGCATGACCGCGACCACGGTCACGCGGATCTTCGAGCCGTTCTTCTCGACCAAAGGGCCAGCCAAGGGCACCGGACTGGGCCTGGCCATCGTCTATGGGTTCGTGCGCCAGTGCGGCGGCATCGTGACGGTGGAGAGCCTGCGCGGCAAGGGCTCGAGCCTGACGATCCACCTGCCGCTCGCCACCGGGCCAGCGAAGGTCGTCGACCCGATTTTGGCGCCTCGCGGTGGCGCCGTCCTGGTGGTCGACGACGAGCAGACGGTGCGCGATTTCGTGACCCTGGCGCTTGAAGAGCTGGGCTACGACGTCTGGTGCGCGGCCAGCGCCGAGGAGGCCCTGGCGGTGCTGGAGCGCCAGGGCGAGGCCATCGATCTCGTGCTGACCGACGTCGTGATGCCGGACACATCCGGGCCGGACCTCGCGCGCCAGATCGCCGAACGGACCCCGGACCTGACCGTGATCTTCATGTCGGGCTATGAAAATCGCCGGCTGGCCAAGGAACGCATGGTCGCCAGCGACGAGGTGTGCCTGTTCAAGCCGTTCACCCAGGAGACCCTGGACCAGGCGGTGCGCCAGGCGATCGGAAAAAAAATCGCGCGCGCTAGGGCCGACGACGGGACCGCCGGGCCCGATGGCGAGACGGCGGCGACGCCCAGGCCTTACGAGATGGCCCATTGACCGGCGGTCAGAGATAGCACCGACAATCCGTCAGGACACCAGCCCGCACTTCTCACACTGGCCACGGTCTGCGCGGCCGGCGTG
>JAZFQW010000247.1:0-5925 GCA_036445335.1 Alphaproteobacteria bacterium
GTGCTTGATGCTCAGCCATTCCCGGACGCCGCCGGCCGCACCGCGCCCCGGTCTTCCGCCGGCAGCCTTCCCTCCTCCACCGCGTGGCAGGCGACCGTCGTGCCGGTGTCGGCGGCCACGGTCGGCAGCGGCCGTTCGGTCGTGCAGCGCTCGGTGGCGTGGGGGCAGCGGGGGTGGAAGGGGCAGCCGGGCGGCGGGTCGATCGGGTTGGGCACCTCGCCGGCGACCGGGTGGCGCTGGCGCCCGGTCATCTCCAGATCGGGGATGGTGTCCAGCAGCATCCGCGTATAGGGGTGGCGCGGAAAGCGGAACAGCGTGGCCTTGTCGGCCCATTCGACGAGGCGGCCGAGATACATCACCCCGACCCGGTCCGACACGTGGTAGACCACCGCCAGATTGTGGCTGATGAACAGGTAAGTCAGGCCGAGCCGCCGCTGCAGGTCCTTCATAAGATTCAAGATCTGCGCCTGCACCGACACGTCGAGCGCCGAGGTCGGCTCGTCGCACACCAGGAAATCCGGGTTGCCGGCCAGCGCGCGGGCGATCGAGATGCGCTGGCGCTGGCCGCCGGAGAACTCGTGCGGGTACTTCGCGCCGTCCTTGGGGTCGAGCCCGACCTGGGTCAGCAGGTCGCCGACGCGGGCGCGCAGCGCTAAGGGATCGGTCTCGATGCCGTGCGCGCGCAACGGCTCCGCGACGATGCCGGCGACCCGCCAGCGTGGGTTGAGGCTGGCGTACGGGTCCTGGAAGATCATCTGCAGCCGGCGGCGGAACGGCATCATCTGCGCCCGGGTGCGCAGGCTGGCGATGTCGACCCCCTCGAACAGGATCGCGCCCCTGGTCGGCCGGTGCAGGCCGACGACGGCGCGCGCCACCGTCGATTTGCCGCAGCCGGACTCGCCGACCAGGCTGAACGTCTGGCCGCGCGGGATGTCGAAGCTGACGCCGTCGACGGCGCGCAGGATCAACCGCTTCTGGCCCTCCAGCACCCGGTTGAGCAGCGGCTTGGACACGTCGAAGAACTTCGCCAGCTGGTGGACGCGCACCAGCACATCGACGCCGCCCGCCGGCGCTGGCGCGGCCTCAGCCATCTTCCGTCGCCGCCTCGTACAGCCAGCACGCGACCCGGCTGTCGTCGGTCGGCAGCGGGTCGGGCCGTGACACGCGGCACTTGTCGAACGCCCTGGGGCAGCGCGGGTGGAAGGCGCAGCCGCGCGGGATGTCGGTCAGCCGCGGCATCGCCCCGTCGATCTGAGACAGCCGCTCGACATCGGCGCCAAGGCCGGGGATCGAGCCCATCAGCCCAACCGTGTACGGGTGCCTCGGGTGCTGTACGACATCGCGTACGCGGCCGATCTCGACGATCCGCCCGGCGTACATCACGGCGACGCGGTTGGCGGTCTCGGCGATCACCCCCATGTCGTGGGTGACCAGCATGACCGCGGTGCCGTGGTCGCGGCACAGCCGCTTCAGCAGCGCCAGGATCTGCGCCTGGATCGACACGTCCAGCGCCGTGGTCGGCTCGTCGGCGATGATCAGCCGCGGGTTGAGGCACAGCGCCAGAGCGATCACCACGCGCTGGCGCATGCCGCCGGAGAACTGGTGCGGATAGGCGTCGATGCGCGCCGCCGCCGCCGGGATGCCGACCTCGTTCAGCAGCTCGACCGCGCGCGCCTCGGCCTCGGTCGCCGTCAGGTCGGTGTGGGTCTGGATCGTCTCGACCAGCTGCCGACCGATGGTGTAGAGCGGGTTCAGGCTGGTCAGCGGGTCCTGGAAGATGGCGCCGATGCGCCGGCCGCGGATCCGCCGCATGCGGTCGTACGGCAGGTCGTCGATGCGCTCGCCCTCCAGCACGACCCGGCCGCCGGCGATGCGCCCCGGCGGCTCCAGCAGGCCGATGATGCCGGCCCCGGTCAGCGATTTGCCGGCGCCCGACTCGCCGACCACCCCCAGCACCTCGCCGGCGTCGATGTGGAACGAGACGTCGTCGACCGCGACCAGGGTGCCGCGCCGGGTCGGAAACTCGATCCGCAGGTTCTCCACGCTGAGCAGCGGTCCGGACACGGCGTCGTCACCTGAGCTTCGGGTTGAGCGCGTCGCGCAGCCAGTCGCCCAGCAGGTTGACCGACAGCGCCAGCACCAGCAGCGCGATGCCGGGGAAGAAGGTAATCCACCACTCGCCGGAGAACAGGAAGTCGTTGCCGATGCGGATCAGCGTGCCCAGCGACGGCCGGGTCGGCGGCGCGCCGATGCCCAGGAACGACAGCGTCGCCTCGGTGATGATCGCCAGCGCCAGCCCGATCGTCGCGATCACCAGCACCGGCCCCATGACGTTGGGCAGGACGTGGCGCAGCATGATCAGCCCGGGATGAATGCCGATCACCCTGGCCGCCTGTACGTACTCCTTATTCTTCTCCACCAGGGTCGATCCGCGTACGGTACGCGCGTACTGCACCCAGGTGGATACGCCGATGGCGAAGATCAGCACATAGATCGCCAGGGTGTCGTGGAACGCGCTCGGCACCACCGCGCGGGCGACGCCGTCGACCAGCAGCGCGATCAGGATGGTCGGGAAGCTCAAGAAGATGTCGGCGACGCGCATGATCAGCCCGTCGACCCAGCCGCCGACATAGCCGGCCAGCAGGCCCAGCGACACCCCCAGCACCATGCCGAAGGTCACCGCGGCGAAGCCGACCATGAGCGAGATCCGCGCGCCGTACAGGATCGCCGAGAATATGTCGCGGCCCTGGTCGTCGGTGCCGAGCCAGAAGACGTTGCCGCTGAAGCCCTCGGTCATCGGCGGCGTGAACCCGTCCATCAGGATGAGCGTCGCCGGATCGAACGGGTCGTACGGCGCCAGCAGCGGCGCGAACAGCGCGCCGACCAGGAACAGCACCGTGACCACGGCCGCGATCACCGTCACCGGCGACCGCTTGAAGCTGTGCCACAGGTCGCTGTCGAGCGCCCTGGCGAAGACGCCGGGCGGGCCGACCGCCAGCTCTTCCGCCGGCGCGGCGTGCGACGGCGGCCCATCGCGGTCCTGGATGGTCATCCGCCCGGCCCCGGTCAGTGCCCGCCGGCGCCGCGCGCCGACTCGACCCTGAGGCGCGGGTCGACGGCGTAGTACGACAGGTCGACGACCAAGTTGATCACCACGAAGAAGAAGGCGATCAGCACCAGGTAACCCGACATCACCGGGATGTCGGCGAACTGCACCGCCTGGATGAACATCAGCCCCATGCCGGGCCACTGGAACACCGTCTCGGTGATGATCGCGAAGGCGATGATGGCGCCCAGCTGCAGCCCGGTGATGGTGATCACCGGCACCATGGTGTTCTTCAGCGCGTGGCCGAAATGAATCGCCCGGTTGGTCAGACCGCGGGCGCGCGCGAACTTGATGTAGTCGGTGCGCAGGACCTCCAGCATCTCCGCCCGCACCAGCCGCATGATCAGGGTCATCTGGAACAGCGCCAGGGTGATCGACGGCATGATCAGCGCCTTCAGCCCGCTTGCGGTCAACAGCCCGGTGGTCCACCAGCCGATGTGCACGACTTGGCCGCGGCCGAACGACGGCAGCCACCGCAGCTCGACCGCGAAGACGTAGATCAGCAGGATGCCGATCAGGAAGGTCGGCAGCGACACACCGACCAGCGATCCGAACATGAACGCCCGGCTCAGCCAGCCGTCGCGGTTGAGCGCGGTGTAGACGCCCATCGCCAGCCCGACGCCCATGGCGATCAGCGCCGACACGATCGACAGCTCCAGGGTCGCCGGCAGCCGCTCGGCCAGCAAGTCCTCGACCGGCCGGGCGAGGCGGTAGGAGATGCCGAACTCGCCCTGCACCGCGTTGCCGACGAAGCGCAGGAACTGGACGTAGAACGGGTCGTTCAGGCCCAGCCGCTCGCGCAGCGCGTCGCGCTCCAGGGTGGTGGTCTCCTGCCCCACCATGTTGTTGATCGGGTCGCCGACATAGTTGAACAGCAGGAACGCGACGAACGCGACGACCAGCATCACCAGGATCGATTGGAGCAGCCGCCGGACGATGAATGCCGCCATCTTGCCGCCTCCCGCACACCGCCGCAGCGCCCACAGCAACAGCAGCGCCCACAGCAACAGTAGCGGACATTTGACGTGCCGCAACGGCCATCGTCATGGGCAATCGACAGGGCGTCGCGGCGCCGGGTGCACCGGCCGGCGGGTCAGCGGCTGACGGTGACGAACTGCCAGGAGAACACGTTGTCGGGGCGCTGCGCCAGGTCGACGCCGTCGCTGGCGCCCCACGACAGCGCCTGCTGGTGCAGCGGGATCATGCCGACGTCGTCGTGCAGCAGCTCCCAGGCCTGGCGAATCATCGCGTTGCGCCGGTCGAAGTCGGTCTCGACCAGGATGCGGTCGGCGAGCGCGTCGATCTCGGGGTTGGCATAGCCGCCCAGGTTGAAGGCGCCGCGCCCGCTGGCCACGTCGCGGCTTCCGACCACATTGTACAGCGTATTCAAGCTGTCGAAGCTGCCGGGGGTCCAGCCCAGCAAGTAGAAGCTGGTGTCGTAGCCGCCCTGCGCCAACACCCTGGCGAAATACTGGCTTTTGGGCAGCGACACCAGGTCGACCCGGACACCGATGCGGCCGAGCATACCGACGACCGCCTGGCAGATCGCCTCGTCGTTGACGTAGCGGTCGTTGGGGCAATCAAGGTTGAGCCGAAAGCCGTCCGGATAGCCGGCGTCGGCCAGCAGCGTCGCACCCGCTTCGGGGTCGTAGGGATGGCGCGCCATGCCCTCGGGGAAGCCGACGACCCCCGGCGCGACCATGGCCGCCGTCGGGGTCGAATGGCCGCGCATCACCACGCGCCGGAGCGCGTCCACGTCGATCGCCTGGTAGAACGCCAGGCGGACCCGCCGGTCGTGAAACGGGTTCTTGCCCTTGATGTCGGAATACAACAGCTCATCGCGCGCAAGATCCATGCCCAGGAAGATGGTCCTAAGCTCGGTACCGGTGAGCGCCCTGGTGCCGGGGTTTTCGTCGACCCGCTCCAGGTCCTGCAGCGGCACCGGATACACCATGTCCATCTCGCCAGACAGCAGCGCCGCCACCCGGGTGGCGTCCGACGCGATCGGCTGGAACACGACCTCGGTCAGGTTGTGGGCCGGCACGTCCCACCAGTTCGGGTTCGCCACCGCCACCGTGCGCACGCCGGGCTCGCGGACCGTGACCATGAACGGCCCGGTGCCGTTGGCGTTGCGGTTGGCGTAATTCTCCGAATCCAGGTCGGCGAGGTTGGTGGGAACGACCGTTCCGTGCGTTTCCGACCACTCCCGGTCCATGATGTACCAGCTGTCCCATCCGGCGATCAGGATCGGATTGCCCACTTCGGTGACGATATCCACCGTGTGGTCGTCGATCTTGATGACATCGACGACGCCGGACAGCCGGGTCGACAGGTCGGACCCTTCCACGCGCACCCGTTCGGCGCTGAACAGCACGTCGTCGGCGGTGAACGGATTGCCGTTGTGGAAGGTGACGCCGCGGCGCAGATGGAACCGCCAGCGCGTCGGCTCGATGATCTCCCAGCGCTCGGCCAGCGCCGGCTCGATGGACAGGTCGGGAGCGCGCCGCGTCAGCCCCTCATAGATGTTCCCCAGGAATCCGAGCGTGAACGTCTCGTTGAGGCCGTACGGGTCGAGCGTGTTCGCATCGCTCTGCGAGGCGAAGCGCAGCATCTCGGCCTGAAGGGGCTGGACGAACCAGGTCAGCGCGCACGCGCCGGCCAGGATCGCCGATTGCATTCGCATGAACCACCGCCCCCTTCGCCGCCCGATGGTGCCTGCCAATCGTCGGGCGGCCGTCCCGCAGCTCGCCACATTCCATCCGCAGGAAAGTAGAACAACTAGCCCGCACTTCTCACACTGGCCACGGTCTGCGCGGCGC
>JAZFQW010000248.1:0-3214 GCA_036445335.1 Alphaproteobacteria bacterium
ACGGATACGGCCTGGACCGGCCGATCGCCGACTGCGTCCGGCTCGGCGTCGCCGCAGCCGACCACGACGGCGCGCGCGCCCCGGCGCCGCAGCGCGTCGGCGGCCGCCGCGGCATCCGCCGGCGTGGCGACCGCCATTCCGGACAGCGCCGCCGCCTCGTCGCGGTTGCAGAACAGCAGGTCGATGCCGTCCAGCAGGCCGGCCAGCCTGGCCGCCTTGGCCACCGACACGGCGTCGACCGCCACGGTCGCGCCGGCCGGCCGCGCCCGCAGCAGGAACGCGATGGCGCCGGCCGGCAGGTTGGCGTCGAGGAACCAGACCGTGTGGCCCGCCAGCCGGTCGAGCGCGGGACGCAGCGCGTCGGCCGTCAGCTCGTCGTAGATCGCCATGTCGGCGAGCGCGACGACCAGCTCGCCGGCCGGATCGATCAGCGCGGTGTAGCTGGCGGTGGGGCGCCGCGGCGACCGGCCCACGGCGGCGACGTCGACGCCCAGTCGGGCCAGGTCCGCCGTCACCTGGGCGCCGTCGGGATCGTCGCCGACGCGGCTGACCAGCGCCACCGAACGGCCCAGCCGGGCCAGGGTCTCCGCGACGTTGCGGGCGACGCCGCCGGCGCCGCGGGTCACGGTGACCGGGTTCGAGGTGGCCAGCGCCACCGCGCCGATGGCGCGGGCGCGGCGGTCGACATGGGCGGCGCCGAAGCAGACGACGGGCGGGGCCATGGCGGGGATATAGCACCGGGCCGAAGGCTCGGCCAGGGCGCGCCCGACCCGGCGCGCCGACCCGCACGCCCGGCCCCGGGGTCAGAACACCCGGCTGATCGTGTGGCCGCGCTGGCCGAGCAGATTGAGGATGCCGGCGTCGCCCGGCAGGTGCAGCGCGCCGACGGCGATGAAGGCGTTGCCTTCGGCCAACCGATCGGTCAGGCGCGACGCCATTGTTTGGTTGCGCGTGTCGACGATCCGCTCCAGGAAGCGGTCGTACAGTACCTGGTCGGCGCCGGAGACCTGCGCCATCATCCACGCGTACAGCCCGGACAGGTCGCGTGCCAAGTAGAATTGCGTCAGTTCTTCGATCAGCCGATCGATGTCCGGCTGGTCCTCCAGGACGTGGCGCAACATGGTGACCTGGTCCGCCTCTGGCAAGCCGCCCAGCGCCGCCAGCTGTTCCTCGACCGTCTCCAACGCGTACACCGGGATGCCGGCCGCGATCGCCTGGTCCTGCAGGGTCTGGTCGAGCGTCGGCATGCCCGCCATGCTGCGCGCCATCTCCGCCGGCGGAGCGCTGAGCACGGCGCTGACGGCCCACGGTTCGATTTGGCGCAACACCCCCTCGAACAGGCCGTAGCGAGTCCCGGCGGCGACCACCTCGGCGAACATCTCGGGCCCCAGGATACGGTCGAGCCGGCGGCCGTCGGTCATCTGCATGGCGGCGCCCAGGCGCGCCATCACCTCGGGCGACATCACCAGTTCCAGCGTCAGGCTGTCGGCCGCGGCAAGCGTCTTGGCGACGAGGGGCGGGAGCTTGGTGACCCGGTCGTCGGTCAGGTGGATGGTGCCGAACAGATAGCTCGGCTGGCTGTCCGGCGTGTCGATCCGCCACAGCAGGCCTTGGCCATTGAGCAGCGGTTCGGCGGCCGCCTCCGGCCGCCCGGCGACCAGGCCGACGACCAACAGGGCGACGACGGCGATGAACCGCGCCGGGCCGACGCGTGTCGATCGATGGCGCGAGCTGTCGAACATACCCGTCATGACGGCGTCTCCGCGATACGGCATTCCGTGGAGGAGGTTGGCGACCCTAACACGACCGGTGCGAACGGCCTGTTAACGCGCGGTGGCGACGCGGATCGAACGCGATCCGCCGGCTAGTCCGGCTCCGGCAACCGTTCGACCGCGGCGATGATCGCATCGGTGATCGCATCGCCGCCGATCTCGGAGGGCTCGATCGGGTTGGCGAAGGCGGCGTCATCGGCGCAGACGTGGCGCAGGTCGATGATCGGCAGATCGCGCGCCAGCGCCTCCGCGGTGATCGCGTCGTTGAAGAACGACAGCGCGGTCTCGGCCAGGCGCTGAAGCTCGGGTTCGGGAAATTTCGGGTTATAGATCGTGCAGACGATCGCCGGCCGACCGTGCGCCAGGATCGCATCGAGCGCCCGCGCATACCGGCCCCGAAAGGCCTCCTTGATATCGTGGAACGTCGCCAAGATCGTCGCGACGGATTTGTCCTCGGTGGAATCGCCCAACAGATCCATGTGACAAAGCGCGTCGTTGCCACCGACGCTCAGGACGAATATGGCGCCATCGGGGACTGGCGTCTGGGCGACCTGCCGATCGATGTTGAACGTCATATGACCGTCGACCGCGCGCAGGTCGGTCGACCAGCCCCTGCGCGCGAGCTTTCGGTTCAGATGGGCGGCGACGTCGGCCTGGCCGGGCAGCACGTACGCGGCGTTGTCGAACACCGAGTCTCCCAGCAGGATCAGATGCGTGCCCATCGCCGGATGCCCAGTTGGATGCGCCGGTGACGATTCGACACTACCGCCGCGGGGGCCGGCGGGCAATCGGCCCCCGGCTCGCCGCCGCCGGGTGGCCCGACGACCAAAGCTGCGCCATAGTCGACGCCATGCACACGGCCGCGCCGAAACCGGAGAGCTGGGTCCGCGTCACGCCGGCCGGGCTGTTCGTCGAGCCTGGCGGCTGAAAAAGTTCATTGGGGGACAATCGCTCGCGTCCTACCTTCTTCTTAAAGAGCTGCCGCTTGATGCCAAACCTCTCGGTCCGGAAAACCGCGTCGTCATCATGACCGGCCCTCTGACCGGTACCGGTCTGACGCCGGGCGGGGCCAAGGCAACGGCGGTCTATCTCAGTCCGCTCACGGGCTATTCGTTGGGCAGAGGAGCCACGAGCGGATTTTGGGGGACATACCTCAAGGCCTCCGGTTATGACGGACTCATCATCGAGGGAGCTTCGGCGAAGCCCGTCACCCTCTTTGTCCATGAGGGCCGGGCCGAGCTGCACGATGCGAGCCGGGTATGGGGAAAAGGGACAAGGGCCACGGAAGATATCCTGCGCGAAGAGGTTGGGCTCAAGGATGCTAAGGTGCTGTGCATTGGGCCAGCCGGTGAGAACCTCCATCGGGCCGGGATGCTGGTCAACGACTATAACCACAGCGCGGCCCATAGCGGTGGGGCGGTTTTCGGCTCGAAGAAGCTAAA
>JAZFQW010000249.1:0-2576 GCA_036445335.1 Alphaproteobacteria bacterium
ACGCCCGGCATGATCATGCGCACCTACCGGCTGCTGCAGGAGAACCCGGACCCGACGGATGGGGAGATCCGTTTGGGTCTCTCGGGCAATCTGTGCCGCTGCACCGGTTATCAGAATATCGTCAAGGCGGTGCGCCATGCCGCCGACAAGCTGAACACCAACAAGGAGGCCGCCGAATAATGCCCGATACTCCGGTCGCGTCGGCCGACGAGCGCGAAAAGAGCCTCGGCGGCATCGGCAGCGCGCGCAGGCGCAAGGAAGACATCCGTTTCATCCAGGGCAAGGGCAACTTCGTCGACGACATGAAGCTGCCCGGCATGGTGTTCGGCGACTTCGTGCGCAGCCCGTACGGTCACGCCCGCGTCAAGTCGATCGACAAGGCGGCGGCGCTGGAGGTGCCGGGGGTCCTGGCGGTGATCACGGCGGACGACCTGAAGCCACTCAATCTCCACTGGATGCCGACCCTGGCGGGCGACGCCCAGGCCGTTCTGGCCGACGAAAAGGTGCATTTCCAGAATCAGGAGGTCGCCTTCGTCGTCGGCGAGGACCGCTACGCCGTCGCCGATGCGATTCAGCTCGTCGACGTCGACTACGAGGGTCTTCCGGTACTGGTCGACCCGAAGACCGCGATGGCGCCGGACGCCCCGATCCTGCGCGAGGACGCCAAGGACAAGACCGAAGTGGGGCAGGGCGAAAGAAAGCACCCCAACCATATCTTCACCTGGACCGTCGGCGACGAACAGGCGACCCAATCGGCGTTCGACGCCGCCGACGTCACGGTGCGGGAGGAGATCACCTATCAACGGGTCCATCCCTGTCCGCTGGAGCCGAGCGGCTGCGTCGCGTCGATGGATCCGATCAACGGCGAGTTGACCCTCTATGGCACTTTCCAGGCGCCGCATGTTATCCGCACAGTGGTGTCGCTGATCGCCGGGCTGCCGGAGAACAAGATCCACGTCATCGCGCCGGACATCGGCGGCGGTTTCGGCAGCAAGGTCGGCGCCTATCCAGGCTACGTCTGCGCCATCGTGGCGTCGATCGTGCTCGGCCGGCCGGTCAAATGGGTGGAGAGCCGGATCGACAATCTGTCGACCACCGCGTTCGCCCGCGATTACCACATGACCGGCGAGCTGGCCGCCGACAAGGACGGCCGGATCACCGGGCTCAGGGTCCATGTGCTGGCCGATCACGGGGCGTTCAACGCCCACGCCCAGCCCAGCAAATGGCCGGCCGGCATGTTCAGCATCGTCACCGGCAGTTACGACATCCCGGCGGCCCACGTCGCGGTCGACGGCGTCTACACCAACAAGGCGCCGGGCGGGGTCGCCTATCGTTGCTCGTTCCGGGTGACCGAGGCGTCCTACCTGATCGAGCGGCTGGTCGACGTGATGGCGCAGAAGGTCGGCGTCGACAAGGCGGAGATCAGGCAGCTCAACTTCATCCGGCCCGAGCAGTTTCCCTACGCCTCGTGCCTCGGCTGGGAATACGACAGCGGCGACTATCCCACCGCAATGAACAAGGCGCTGGCCGCCGTCGACTACGCCGGCCTGCGCCGCGAGCAGGAGGAGAAACGCAAGCGCGGCGAGCTGATGGGGATTGGTATCGCGTTCTTCACCGAGATCGTCGGCGCGGGCCCGACCCGCAACTGCGACATCCTGGGCGTCGGCATGTTCGACAGCTGCGAGATCCGCATCCATCCTACCGGCACCGCGATCGCCCGGCTGGGGACCAAGTCGCAGGGGCAGGGCCACGAGACCACCTACGCGCAGATCATCGCGTCCGAGGTCGGCATACCGTCCGAAGACATCATGGTCGAGGAGGGCAACACCGACACCGCGCCCTATGGCCTGGGCACCTACGGCTCGCGCTCGACGCCGGTCGCCGGCGCCGCCGCCGCGCGCTGCGCGCGCAAGATCCACGCCAAGGCGAAGGCGATCGCCGCCCACCTGCTGGAGGTCGCCGAGGGCGACCTGGATTGGGAGGTCGACCGCTTCAAGCTCAAGGGCCTGCCGGAGAAGACCGCGACCATGAAGGAGATCGCCTGGGCGGCCTACAACAACGTGCCCGAAGGCCTGGAACCCGGCCTGGAGGCGGTCGACTATTACGATCCACCCAACTTCACCTTCCCGTTCGGCGCATATATCTGCGTCGTCGACATCGACCGGTTGACCGGCGAGACCACGGTGCGGCGGTTCTACGCGCTGGACGACTGCGGCACGCGGATCAACCCGATGATCATCGAGGGCCAGGTCCATGGCGGGCTGACCGAGGCGTTCGCCATCGCCATGGGGCAGGAGATCGCCTACGACGAGGCGGGCAACGTCCAGGGCGCCAGCCTGTTGGACTATTTCCTGCCCACGGCGGTGGAGACGCCGCAATGGGAGACCGATTTCACGGTGACGCCGTCGCCGCACCACCCGATCGGCGCCAAGGGGGTGGGCGAGTCGCCCAATGTCGGCGGGGTCTCGGCGTTCTCCAACGCGGTGATCGACGCCTTCGCCCATCACGGCGTCACCCACATGCCGATGCCGCACACCGCTTGGCGGATCTGGCAGCAATGCGACGCGCTGGGCATC
>JAZFQW010000250.1:0-2067 GCA_036445335.1 Alphaproteobacteria bacterium
CATGTCGTGAAGGATACCGGCATCGGTGGGCGCGCGCGAAGCGCTTCATGATCTGATTGGGGATTAAACCGGGACCGGCACCGCCGGACGCGGGCATGGCAATCGGGTGGTGCGTTATCGGATCGGCCTAATCCGGGCGCGGCATGAGCCCCCTCTCTTCCGTCATGCCACGGCGTGACCGTGGCATCCATCCCACCGCCGGCGCTCGCCGTTCACGGATCGCCCGGTCAGGCCGGGCGATGACGCAATGGGCGGAATACAGCGGCGCGCCAAACGCCGCCTCGGCACTTCCGTAGGGCGGCGAATATTTGCAGACGCCGCAGCCTTATTAGGAAGGGGGAAATTTTTACAGATCAGCGTGTTGTCACGATTCTTAGAGGTATAGATTTAGGTAGAGCGGGCGACGGTCCGGGCGGCTCTGTCGCAATTCATCCCGGGCACTGTCACGACCCGCGCTTCACCGGACCGCCGGCCGGAACCTGAATCTCGGTGTCCGCCTCGGCCTCGTCATCGTCGCCTTCCAAGTGCTCCTTCAGTCGGCTGCGGCGAAGTTCGCCTTCGGCATCCAGCAAGGTGTAGGCGATGGAGGTAATGTGCGAGGTGATGCGCTTGAGGTCTCGCAGCATGTCGAGGTGCAGCGCCGAGGTTTCGATCGCCTCGACCTGCCCGTCGCGCAGCCGCTCCAGATGGCGCTCGCTGGCCTCTCGCTCCAGGTCGCGGAGCCGTTCCTTTTCCACCAGCAGGCGGCGCGCCATCGGCACGTCGCGCGAGACGAAGACGCTGACTCCGAGATGAAGCTGGTCGACCGCGCGGGCGTGCATGTCGGACAGCTCGCGCCAGCCTTCGTCGGAAAACTCCAGCTTGCGCTTGATCTTCTTCTGGGCGATCGGCAGCAGATTGTTGTCGATGATGTCGCCGATGTGCTCCAGGTTGGTGGTGAAGGTGATCAGCTCGACGAAGCGCTCGCTGTCCTCGCCGTCGAGCGGCCGGCGGCTGACCTCCGTCAGGTAGAGCTTGATCGCCTCGTGCAGCGCGTCGACGTCGTCGTCGCTGCGCGAGATCTGCTCCAGCAGTTTCGAATCGTTGTCGGCAAAGACCCTGATGACGCCGCGCAGCATGGTCTCGACCATGTCGGCCATGCGCAGCACCTCGCGGGTGGCGCAGGCCAGCGCCACCGCGGACGACCCGACGGACGCGGCGTCGAGATATTTCGGCCTGCCCTCGTCCTCGGGCAGCGGCGCGTCCGGCAACAGCCGCTCGGCCACCTTTGCCATGACCGTCACGAGCGGCAAAAACACCACCGCCAGAGCCAGATTGAACAGGGTGTGGAAGTTGGCGATCTGCCGTGCGGGATCGCCCTCGATCTGCCCGAGATACGGCACGATCAGACCGATGAACGGCAGGCAGAGCACCGCACCGAGCACTCGGAACAGCAGGTTGCCCAACGGCACCCGGCGCGCCGGCGCGCTCTCCGACATGCTGATCATCATCGGAATGAGGCCGGCGCCGGCGTTGGCGCCCAGCACCAGCGCCACGCCCAGCCCCACCGGCACCAGCCCGCCGACCGTCAGCGACATGATCAGCAGCACCATCGCCACGCTGGAATGGGCGAGCCATGTCAACAGCGCGGCCAGCAATACCGCCAGGATTGGGTCGCTGGCCAGCGCCTCGACGACGCTCGAGAGCACCGGGCTGTCGCGGAACGGCGCCGACGCTCCGACGATCAGGTCGAGCGCCATCAGCATCAGGCCGAGCCCGATCGCCACCCGGCCGAGATGGCGCCAAAGCGCCGATCCGCCCGCCATGAAGGCCAGCACGCCGACAATCAGCGCGACCTCCGACAGCCAGGAGATGTCGAAGGACAGCACCTGCACCACCAGCGTCGAGCCGAGGTCGGCGCCTAACATGATCGCCAGCGCCGGCGCCGCGGCGATCAGCCCCTTGCCGGCGAACGACATGACCAGCAACGCGGTGGCGGTGGCGCTTTGCAGCGCTCCGGCGGTCACCACTCCCATGGCGAAGCCGGCCAGCCGGTGGCGGGTGGACCGCGCGAGGATATTGCGCAGC
>JAZFQW010000251.1:0-4601 GCA_036445335.1 Alphaproteobacteria bacterium
GAGAGCATCGAGGTGCGGACGTTCGTCGTCATCGACTAGCCGGCACTTTTCACGTTGCCCGCCGGTCGCGCCCGGGCGGCCCGCCCGCTGGTGCTGGCCCGCATTTCTCAAATTGGCCACGGTCGGCGCGGCGTTCCGAACGATCGCAGTAGACGGTACGGGTCGTTCCAACACGGAGCCGGCACCCGATCGGTGCTGGCGCGGGACCGGTGTGTGCCCTAATAATCCGCCAACTTCAACTACGGGTGGGGCCGGCCAGGATACCGGCCGGAGACCGCATGGAGTCCTTGGAACGCTATATCGAGCAGCACCGGATCACCGAGGTGGAATGCCTGGTACCCGACATGAGCGGCATCGCCCGCGGGAAGATCCTGCCGGACGAGAAGTTCCTCAAGGGGCTGCACAATCGCGGCCTGCGACTGCCCGAGGTGGTGTTCGTGCAGACCGTCACCGGCGAATATCCCAGGGACGAGGACGTGACGAACAAGGCGGTCATCGACGTCTACCTGACCCCCGACCCCGACACCATCCGCACCGTGCCGTGGTACGACGAGCCGACCGCCCAAGTCATCTGCGATTGCGAATACGCCGACCGCAGCCCGGTCGAGGTGTCGTCGCGCCACGTCCTGCGCCGGGTGCTGAAGCTGTACGAGGAGCGCGGCTGGCGCCCGGTGATCGCGCCGGAGCTGGAGATGTTCCTGGTCAAGAAGAACACCGACCCGGACTATCCCCTGGAGCCGCCGATCGGCCGCTCGGGACGGCCGGAGACCGGTCGTCAGGCCTACGGCATCGACGCCGTGAACGAGTTCGACCCGATCTTCGAGGACGTCTACGACTATTGCGAGGCGATGGGTCTGGACATCGACACGCTGAGCCACGAGGTCGGCGCGGCCCAGATCGAGATCAACTTCAACCACGGCGACCCGCTGGACCTGGCCGACCAGGTTCTGCTGTTCAAGCGCACGGTGCGCGAGGCGGCGCTGCGCCACGACGTGTTCGCCACCTTCATGGCCAAGCCGATGCAGACCGAGCCCGGCAGCGCCATGCACCTGCACCAGAGCGTCGTCGACGCCGACACCGGGCGCAACCTGTTCGCCGAGGCCGACGGAAGCGACACCCCGCTGTTCCTGTCGTTCATCGCCGGGCTGCAGAAATACGTCCCGGCGGCGATGCCGCTGTTCGCGCCCAATGTCAATTCATACCGCCGGCTGGACCCGGACAGCGACGCGCCGATCAACGTCCAATGGGGTGTCGACAACCGCACCACCGGCTTTCGGGTGCCGCTGTCGGAGCCCGAGGCGCGGCGGGTTGAAAACCGCGTCGCCGGCGCCGACGCCAACCCCTACCTGATGATCGCCGGCTCGCTGGCGTGCGGATTTCTCGGCATGACCCAGGACCTGCAGCCGTCGAACCCGGTGGAGGGCAGCGCCAAGCGGCTCAAGTTCACGCTGCCGCGGCACCTCTGGGACAGCCTCGACAGATTCCGCGCGTCCAAGTCGCTGCGCGAGGTGCTGGGCGACCGGCTGGTTGACGCCGTGTGGTACGTCAAGATGGCGGAATACGACGGCTACCACCGCGTCATCAGCTCGTGGGAGCGGGAGAACCTGCTGCTCAACGTGTGACGGCGCCGTCGATATCGCCAGCGCCCGGCCGGGCTCGGCTCGTTTCGCCACTCGCAAATCGGAATAGAAATGATTGCGTGCCCGATCGGGTGTGGCCGAGCGGCCGCACGCCCGTCGCTGGGAGAGTATTAATAAACTTCGTTAATTTCTCTCGGCAATTTCATCAAGTTGTCTTAATGTGTGACACCTGTATTCCCAGTAAGCGGCACGATATTTGGTGAAAAAACGATAATAAATATGGTTAATTTATTGTAATTATTTTAATGTTCATGTAGATTTTTAACAAATATTTAACTATTTCGTGGACTAATTGCGGCGATAACATCGCAATTCTGGGCTGATTTAAATTTCGAATCATTGACCTGACCGATCGTTGAATGAACGAGCGGTGGATTTCGCGGAGACGGACGATGACGACGACGGCGATGCCGAACTTCATCCTGGTGAGTCCTGAATACGAGCGGTTGCCCGACCTGCTTCTGGACGAGGTGGAGGGTTTTGCGGCCACCGCGGAATATACCGCGCTGTCCGGCGACCAACGGCGTGTGCCCGAGGCGGTGTGCGCGGCGCTGATGCGGCTGCTTTTGCGCCTGCGCCGGGCCGAGCAGGCCGGCCGGCTGGGCGGACGCGAACGGGCGATGCTGGCGGACATCATCCGCGCGATCGACAAGCTGGTCTCGCGGCCCGAGGTGTCGGTGCGGAATGCCTTGGGCTCGGCGATGTTCGAAACGCTGACGGCCGCCGAGGACCGCGGCGTTCTCCAGGAATTGATGCGGCGCTTCGGCATCCGTACGCGCCGTATCCTCGACCGCTGGGCGGCATGACCGCGGTGCCCGTAAAATTTTCACCACCATCACACCGCCGATAACAACAACGCCAACGACGGGCTTGATCATGGACGCGACGGTTGTACCCAAATTCGTGCTTGTCGACGCGCACCTGCGGCAGCTGCCGGACCGGATGGTCGGCGGCGTCAGCCATTTCACCGACCAGCCGGAATATGCGGCGCTCGGCGCGGAGCAACGCCACCGGCCCGATGCGCGCTAGTCCGGCTCAGCGTCCGCCGGAAGCAGGCGCAGATGCAAGGGCCGCTGGGCCGCCACGACGATGCGACGCTCACCGACATCTATCGCCTTTTCGAGGGCTGGCATCGCGGTTCGGACCGCGCGCCCGAAGGCCGTTCGACGCCTGAGTGACGTGACCGCCGGGCGCGCCGCGCGCAGCGCGACGACCCGATGGGAATGGGACGGCGGACGGGGTACGATGGCGGCATGACGCAGCCGCCGATCGACTCCCCTTCGGCCCGGCGCGTCACGCGACGATCGCGCGACGCCGACCTGCTGATCCTGTGCGCCCGGATCGGATTCAATCCGCCGGCGTGACCGTGGCCGGCCCCCTGGCCGAGGTACCCAGCCCGTCACGACCGAGCGATTGCGAGCGATCCGATGACCCAGACCGACCGAACCACCGACGATTGGCGGCACGCCGACAGCAGCCACCATCTGCACCCGTTCACCGATTACAAGAGGCTGGCGGCCGAAGGCGGCAGCCGCATCATCCAGCGCGCCGAGGACATCTATCTGTGGGACACGGACGGCCGGCGGATGCTCGACGCCATGGCCGGCCTGTGGTGCGTCAATGTCGGCTACGGCCGCAAGGAGCTGGCCGAGGCCGCCCATCGCCAGATGCTGGAGCTGCCCTATTACAACACCTTCTTCAAGACCGCCACGCGACCGGCGATCGCGCTGGCGGAGAAGCTCGTGGCGTTGACCCCGGACGGCCTCAACCGGGCGTTCTTCGGCACCTCCGGGTCGGACGCCAACGACACGGTGGTGCGCATGGTGCGGCACTACTGGAACCTGAAGGGCAAGCACCGCAAGAAGGTCTTCATCAGCCGCAAATACGCCTATCACGGCTCGACTCTGACCGGCGTCAGCCTGTCGGGGATGGCGCCGATGCACGGCCAGGCCGACCTGCCGCTGCCCGGGTTCGTCCATGTCATGCCGCCCTACTGGTACGATTTCGGCGGCGATCTGGAGCCGGAGGCGTTCGGCCGGCTGGCCGCCAGGGCGGTCGAGGACCGCATCCTGGAGCTCGGCCCCGACAGCGTCGCGGCGTTCGTCGGCGAGCCGATCCAGGGTGCCGGCGGGGTGATCGTCCCGCCCGCCAGCTATTGGCCGGAGGTCCAGCGCATCTGCCGGCATTACGACGTGCTGCTGGCGGTCGACGAGGTGATCTGCGGGTTCGGCCGCACCGGCCATTGGTTCGGCGCCGACCTGTACGGCCTGAAACCCGACCTGATGGCGATGGCCAAGGGTATCACCTCGGGCTATGTGCCGCTGTCGGCGGTTATGGTCGGCGACCGCGTGGCCGATACGCTGATCGACGAGGGCGGCGAGTTCTTCCACGGCTTCACCTATTCCGGCCACCCGGTCGCGGCGGCCGTGGCACTGGCCAACATCGCCATCCTGGAGGGCGAAGACCTGATCGGGCGGGTGCGCGACGACACCGGGCCCTACCTGCAGCGGTGCCTGACCGAGGCGTTCGCCGACCATCCGCTAGTCGGCGAGGTGCGCGGAGTCGGCTTCCTGGCGGCGTTCGAGCTGGTCGCCGACAGTGCCACACGCAAGCGGTTCCCGAAATACGGCGAGGTCGGCACGCTGTGTCGTGACCACTGCTTCCGGAACGACCTGATCATGCGGGCGGTGCGCGACGCGATGGTGCTGTCGCCGCCGTTGACCACCACCCGCCGGCAGATCGACGAACTGGTCGACCTCGCCCGCAAGGCGGTCGACGCCACCGCCCGCGACCTCGGCATTCTGTAAGCCGCAACCGGCGGCGGCCGGGCAGGCCACTAGCCCGCACCTCTCACACTGGCCGCGGCCAGTGTGAGAGGTGCGGGCTAGGCCCTGGTAACTACCCTTAACCGAAAATTAAAACATTGAACAGACAATAAAGGAGCGTGGGTTAAAGAGAGTT
>JAZFQW010000252.1:0-3485 GCA_036445335.1 Alphaproteobacteria bacterium
CGCCGTTGATCCACCCCGCCGCGGTGTTGCTGAGCCGCCATTCCGCCAGGAAGCCCAGCAACAGCGCCGGAAATGTCATCGTCGCCGTCATGCCCAGCACCTCGGCGAGGCACAGCGCGACGACCAGGCCGCGGCCGGAAAACTGGCTGGTCTTGGCGCCTGGAGCAGGTGGCACGGTCATGCGGACCGCGGGTCAGCGCAAATGGTGTGCCGGCGCCACCGCGCGGTGCCGTGCAATCGCACTCAAGGGACCGCCCGGGTCAGATGTGCAGCGGGCGGCCGTCGACCGCCAAGGCCGCCTCCTTGACCGCCTCGTTGAGCGTCGGGTGGGCGTGGCAGGTCCGCGCGACGTCTTCCGCCGAGGCGCCGAACTCCATGGCCAGCGCCGCCTCGGCAATCATCGTGCCGGCCTCCGCGCCGACGATGTGGACGCCCAGCACGCGGTCGGTCCTGGCGTCGGCGAGAATCTTGACGAAGCCGTCGGTCGCGTTCATCGCCCGCGCCCGGCCGTTGGCGGTGAACGGGAACTTGCCGGCCCTGTAGGCGGTGCCGGCCTCCTTCAACTGCTCCTCGGTCTGGCCGACCTGGGCGGCCTCCGGCCAGGTGTAGACGACGCCGGGGATGGCGTCGTAGTTCACGTGGCCGGCCTCGCCGGCCAGCATCTCGGCGACGGCGACGCCCTCGTCCTCGGCCTTGTGCGCCAGCATCGGCCCGTCGATGACGTCGCCGATGGCATAGATGCCCTGGACGTTGGTGGCGTAACGGCCGTCGGTCACGACGCGGCCGTGATTGTCGGTGGCGACGCCGACCTCGGCCAGCCCCAGCCCCTCGGTGTGCGGCCGGCGGCCGATCGACAGCAGCACGATGTCGGCCTCGATCTCCTCGCCGTCGCCGCCCTTGGCCGGCTCCAGGGTCAGCTTGACGCCTTTGCCGGCGGGCTCGGCGGCGGTTACCTTGGTGCCCAGCTTGAACGCCATGCCCTGCTTGCCGAGAACCCGCTTCATCAATTTCGAGATTTCATCGTCCATCCCCGGCAGGATGCGGTCGAGGAACTCTACCACGGTCACTTGCGACCCCAGCCGCTGCCACACCGAGCCCATCTCCAGCCCGATATAGCCGCCGCCGATGACCACCAGCCGGTCCGGCACTTCTTCCAGGGTCAGCGCGCCAGTCGACGACACGATGGTCTTCTCGTCGATCTCCACGCCGCCGAGCGGCGCCACGTCGGACCCGGTGGCGATAACGATCGCCTTGGTCTTGTGCGCGGTCGTCGCGCCGTCGCCGGCGACCTCGACGGTGTCGGGCGCGGTGATCCGGCCCGCGCCCTTCAGCCAGTCGACCTTGTTCTTCTTGAACAGGAACTGTACGCCGGCGGTGTTGTCCTTCACCACCTTGTCCTTGTGCGCCATCAGCGCGCCCAGGTCGAGCTCGACCTTGCCCGCCTTGACCCCGAACGACGCCAGGTCGTGCCGGGCCTCGTGGTACTTCTCCGAGGCCTGCAGCATCGCCTTGGACGGGATGCAGCCGACATTGAGGCAGGTGCCGCCCAGGGTCGCGCTCTTCTCCACACAGCCCGTCCTGAGGCCCAGCTGGGCGGCGCGAATGGCGCAGACATAGCCGCCCGGGCCGCTGCCGATCACGATGACGTCGTAGCCGCTGTCGCTCATCCGCCCTGCCTTATTGCGGGAATATCGCCGGCCGGCCGGCCGGTCCGCACCTTGCCGCAAGTGGCTGGCCGGGACAAGGCCGGCGGTGGCGACCTCGCGAGAGTGGCCACGGAGATGGCGCCCGGGCATCATGCGGTGCTAGGAGACTGGGAGACCGCGAAGCTGTTCATGCTGCTGCGCGAGCGGTCTCCGCCGAGAATCCGAAGGAGGCGGCGCATGATCGAGACCCGCAAGACCTTTATCCAAATCGCCATCGAACAACAGCATCGGCATGGCGGCGACGAGAGCCTGACGATGCTGCTCCACGACGTGGTCGCGGCGTGCAAGGCGATTTCGAACGCGCTGAAGAACGGGGCACTGGTCGGCGCCCTGGGCAGTCTCGGCTCGGAGAACGTGCAGGGCGAGACGCAGAAGAAGCTGGACGTCCTGTCCAACGATTTGTTTCTGCGCAGCTGCGAGTATGGCGGCAACCTCGCGGCGATGGTGTCGGAGGAGATGGACGAGATCCAGCATACGCCGGGCCGCTATCCGAAGGGCCGGTACATCCTGCTGTTCGACCCCCTCGACGGCTCCTCCAACATCGACGTCAACGTCACGGTCGGATCGATCTTCTCGATCCTCAGGCTGCCGGACGGCCTCGACACGGTGACGATGGCGACCGTGCTGCGGCCCGGCGTCGAGCAGGTCGCCGCCGGCTACGCCCTCTACGGACCGTCGACGATGCTGGTGTTGACGGCGGGGCGGGGCGTCGACGGGTTCACCCTGGACGGAACCATCGGCGAGTTCCGGCTGACCCATCCGAACCTGCGGTTGGCGCCGGACACCAGCGAATTCGCTATCAACGCCTCGCGAGCCAAGTGGTGGGAGCCGCCGATCAAGCGCTATATCGACGAGTGCCTCGCCGGCGAGAACGGCCCGCGCGGGCGGACCTTCAACATGCGCTGGGTCGGCTCGATGGTGGCGGAGGTGCATCGCATCCTGTTCCGCAGCGGCGTCTTCCTGTACCCGATGGACGAGCGGTTGCGTGAGACCGGCGGGCGGCTGCGGCTGATGTACGAGGCCAACCCGATGAGCTTCATCGTCGAGCAGGCGGGCGGCCTGGCGACCACCGGTCGAGAGCGGATCCTCGAGATCGCCCCGTCCAGCATCCACCAGCGCGTGCCGGTGATCCTGGGGTCGCGCAACGAGGTGCAAAGGGTGATCGACATGCACCAGCAGTCCGACGCCGGCGATGGCCGGTGAGCGGCGGCCGGGACGCCACGTTCGCCCGTGCCGGTGCCCCTGGTGCCCTGGCCGCGAGTCCCCCTAAACGTCGAGCAGGATGCGCTGCGGGTCCTCGATGCAGTCCTTGACCCGGACCAGGAAGGTCACCGCCTCGCGGCCGTCGATGATGCGGTGGTCGTAACTGAGCGCCAGGTACATCATCGGCCGCACCTCCACCGCGCCGCCGACCGCCACCGGGCGCGGCTGGATCTTGTGCATGCCCAGGATGCCCGATTGCGGCGGGTTGAGGATCGGGGTGGACATCAGCGAGCCGTATACCCCGCCGTTGGAGATGGTGAAGGTGCCGCCGGTAAGGTCGGCCATGCTGAGCTTGCCGTCGCGCGCCTTGCGGCCCAGCGCGGCGATGGTCTTCTCCACATCGGCGAAGCTCAGGCCGTCGGCATCGCGGACCACTGGCACGACCAGGCCGCTGGGCGTGCCGACGGCGACGCCGACGTCGTAATAGTTCTTGTAGACGATGTCGTCGCCGTCGATCTCGGCGTTGACCGCGGGCAGGTCTCTCAACCCGGTGATGCAGGCCTTCACGAAGAACGA
>JAZFQW010000253.1:0-10118 GCA_036445335.1 Alphaproteobacteria bacterium
GGGCGGGCCGCCCGGGCGCGACCCGGAGCGCGGCAGCGCCGCGCAGACCGTGGCCAGCATGAGAAGTGCGGGCTAGGGCGGGGCTTGCCGCGACGGCGATCGCTCCCCCGGCCGCGACTCTAGCCGCTGATCACCCGCTCCAGGCTGTCGAGGTCGTTGATGACGCGCCACCGCCCGCCACCCAACTCGACTCGCCGTTGCCAGTCCTCCAGCCGCAGCAGGTATTCCCGCGGATCGACATTGTCGGACCGCAGCTTGGTGACGTTGAGCGCGACCACGTCGTAGTCCACAAGGTTCAGCGGGATGCCCTCGCGGATATAGCCCTCCTCGAGGTCCTCCGCCAGGTCGGAGAACACCAGGATGGTCTTCTGCCCGGGGTCCTTCTCGTCGAGGAACTCCACCGCCTGCAGAATGCCGCCGGTGATGTCGGTGAACGCGGCCGGACGGACGGACCGCACGAACTCGTTGATCGTCTCCTGGAACCGGCGCTTCTGCTGGTTGGCGATGCTGGGCCGGTCGTCGAAGGTGACCTTGGCGATGATGTCCCTCTCGCTGAAGCTGCCGGTATCGATCCGCGCCACGGCAAAACTGTCGCCCGGTTCCAGCCGCGCCAGGATGGCGCTGATGATCTGCGCCGCCTTCTCCAGCTCGTCCGCGTAGGTGCCGGACGTATCGATCAGCATGTAGACGCCGTGGCCCGGCTTCGGCGGCTCGGAACAGCCCGACAGCCCGAGAACGACGATCAACGCCGCCAGTGAAATCAGTCGTCTCATCACGTGGCCTCTCTTACGGTTGCGTCGGACTCCTTGCGCCCGGCATTGCGCTCGGCGCCGACATACGCCTTGACCTGCTGCTCCAGCCAAAGCGGGCCGATCACGAAGATGTCGTAGATGTCGACCAGCAGGTTGCCCAGGAAACGGGAGGCGCCAGCCAGTACCCGAATGCCGATGGCGAAGCCGCGCAGCATCCCGGCGGCGATGATGCCGAGAACCGTCCGCAACGAATGGACGAAGGTCTCCAGCGGGATCGCCACGAAGGTCAGGGCGAAGGGCAGGATGAAGCCCATGCCCATCTGCGCCGCGGTGGTGATCCACTGGAACCCGAGCTCGTAAGTACCCGCGGTCTCGCCACGCAGCACCGCGCTGGTCGCCAGCTCGTCCTGCACCAAGATCTCGCGCATATAGGCCAGCCCCGCTTCCACCGAGGCGAGCCCGAACAGGAAGATGAAGGCGAAGAACATCATGAGCCGGCGCAGCTTGTCCGGCAGCGCGCCCACGACGGGGAAAAGGCGGGTGATGCGCAGGCATTCCATCAGGAAGAGGCCCATGGTGATCTCGAGCAGGATGATCACCAGCGCGGCGATATTGGCGGTCTTGTACGAGCCGATGAGATAGTTGCCGCCGACCATCTCGGCCATCGGCCGGGCGATCAGGTGGAAGTTGATGACCGCGCCGCCGAAGGCGATGGCCAGCACGAAGGCGGAGATGATGAACTGCGTCAGCGACGACGCCGAGAGCCGGCGCGCCGCCTTGTCGGTGCCCTTCAGGATTTCCTCGTAGTCGTCGATGTGCCGGTCGATGATCTTGCAGCGCTCCAGCATGCTGTCGACCTTCTTCTCCACCACGCCCATGAGCTGCACCAGCGAGCGCCAGGTCGGCGCGATCGCCTTGAGGTAGTCGTGCCGCTCCTGGACCGTGCCGCGGTAATCGTCGATCGCCTCGTCCTGGGCCTTGACCAGCGAGCCGTGGATCTGCTCGAGGATGTTCGACACCATCGGTTCGCCCTTGGCCGGGATCTTGGCGACCGCTTCCACGGCGTCGATCCAGCCCGGCGGCGCCGGCGGCACGTCGCGGCTTTTGTGGTAGTCCTCCTCGATCTCGGTGTTCTGCTCCTGCAGCCGGAGATGCACCGCCGGTGCCTCCGACAGGTCGCGCTGCACCGCCTCGTCGATCCGCTCGAATTCGCGTTCGACGATCCGCTCCGACGCCTCGCGCCCGGCCGCCAGCAGGACTTCCCGGTTGCGCAGCCCAAGGCGCTGTTCGGCCTTCAACAGCGAAACCGCCGCCAACCGCAGGGTGGTATACAGGATCCAGCCCGTCGACCTGAGCGCGCGATGCACCGGCACCCGGGCGAGATACAGGACGAACTGCAGGATCAAGAACCAGGTCAGCCATGCCAGAAGAGACTGAGGCATGGATGTGAATGTGTCCGCGAACGACATTCGGGTCTCCCTATGACGGTGGAGCTTTCGCGCAGCTGTGACGCGGCCACGCGTCGTTCAGGGCAGGAAACCACCCGCACGCTCGCGACCCTGGGTGAAAAAGGATAAGAGTCAGTTAATTCACGGTATTGGCGAGGACTCGCCCGAAGTCGTACCGGATGGCGCGCAGACCGCCGGTGATTGCCGGGTCTTGGCACGATCATTCGCCCAAAATCTGACAAAAGAGACCGGTTGTCGGTCGTGGTTAACGGTCCCAAGTCGGTTCCATGGCCGTCGTCACACCGACAAACTCCGCGCAGCCGGTCCAGTCCGTGGTCGCGCCGACGCCTGCATCGAAGCAGCCGCGCGGCCGGCACGACGTCAAGACCGACACGGCCCAGGCGGTCGACGCGCCGGACCGGTCGGACGGCGGCCGCGCGCTCAGGCGCGACCAGCCGCGCGGACACAAGCTCGACATTCTGGTCTGACCGGCCACGACGGTCGCCGACGCCACCCGTGGCATCGGCGACGACCAGCCCGCACCCTCACACTGGCCACTTTCCGAGCGGCGCTGTCACGCCGACCATGGCCAGTGTGATAAGTGCGGGCGAGCGCCGGATTGACGTTGTTCGGCAGCGCTAAACTCCATTAGTTTGGCGGCCAACGCCGGCGACCGTACCGCCGCGCCCCGGACCAGCGGCCTGCCGACGCCGGCCCCACGGGATGGGCCGGGCCAGCCGCCAGGACGAACAGGGAGGACCAGTAGACATGACAATCCGGACCATTATTGCGCCGACGGTTCTGGCCGCCGCGGTCGGCGCGACGGCCATTGTTCTATTGGCCGGCGGCGCCGACGCGCAGGACCGGGTGCGCTGGAACATGGCCAGCACCTATCCGGGCACGCTGACCCAGCTCGGCACGCTGGGCAAGCGCATCGAGGTCCAGATCGAGCTGGTCTCCGGCGGCAACATCCGCCTGCGCTTCCAGGAGCCGGGCGCGCTGGTGCCGGCGCTGGAGGTGTTCGACGCCGTGTCGACCGGCGCCGTCGAGGCGGGCTGGTCGACGCCGGGATATTGGGCCGGGCGCGACCCGTCGCTGGCGCTGTTCTCGGCGGTGCCGTTCGGGCCGCGGTCCGGCGAGTACCTCGCCTGGTACTATTTCGGCGGCGGCAAGGATTTGTTCGAGGAGATCTACCACGGCTACAACATCCACGGCGTCATCTGCGGCATCATCGCGCCGGAGGCGTCCGGCTGGTTCCGCGAACCGATCGAGTCGGCGGAGGACCTGGCCGGTCTCAAGATGGGCTTCTTCGGGCTTGGCGCCCGCGTCATGGAAAAAATGGGCGTGTCGACCCAGCTGCTGGCCGTTACCGATATCATCCCGGCATTTGAACAAGGCGTGATCGACGCCACCGAATTCTCAATGCCGGCGATCGACCTCAATCTTGGCTTCTACCAAGTCGCCTCGCACTACTACTTTCCGGGATGGCACCAGCAGTCGACGATGTTCGACCTGATGGTCAACTTGGACCTGTGGAACGGGATCTCCGACGGCCAGCGGGCGCAGATCGAGGCGGTGTGCGGCGACAGCGTGCGCTACGGCCTGGCCGAGGGTGAGGCGATCCAGTTCGCCGCGCTTCGCACGCTGCAGGATGACCACGGTGTGACCGTCCACCAGTTGCCGCCGGAGGTGCTGGACGAACTGGAGGCCGCCTGGGCCGAGGTCCGCCAGGAGCTGATCGAAGAGAACGAGAATTTCGCCCGCGTCTGGGCGTCGCTCAGCGAATTCCGCGAGAACTACAGGGCCTGGGGCGAGCTGGGTTACCTCAGACGCTAGCCCGCACTTCTGGCACCGGCCGCGACGACGCCATCCTGCCGCCCCATTTCTCGATAGACTGCGCCGGAAATATTCACGCGGCACAGCGGGCCCGCGAATTCGGCTCGGTCCTAAGACACTCCGGAGAGCATCATGACATCCATCCGTTGGTTCGGCCGCACAAGTCCGCGGTCCGCCCGCAGACATCTCGCCGCCGCACTGGCCGCTATACTGGCGATCGCCTGGGCGGCGCCGGCGCTGGCCGATCCGCCGCCCTGGGCGCCGGCGCGCGGCTACCGGGCGCAGCAAGCGGCGCCGCGGGTCCATCAACCCGACATCGTGGTGGCGCCGGTGATCGATTTCGGCACGTGCTATCGCGAGCGCCTGGGGCAATTGCTGGGTGGCGCCGCCGGCGCGGCGGTCGGATCGCAGTTCGGCAGCGGCGACGGGCAGGTCGCGGCGACCATCGGCGGCGCCATCATCGGCCTTCTGGTCGGCGGCAGCGTCGGCCGCTCGATGGACGAGCTCGACCAGCACTGCGTCGGGCAGGTGCTGGAGTATGCCGAGGACGGCCAGGCGGTCGACTGGTACAATCCCGACAGCGGCGTGCCGTACCAGGTGACCCCGACCCACACCTACCAGGGCGCACAGGGCCAGTATTGCCGCGACTACACCACCATGGTGACGATCGACGGCCTGAACCAGCAGCGAGTCGGAACGGCGTGCCGCCGCTCCGACGGGCTTTGGGAGCTGGTCAGCTGATCGGGTGGTCGCCGTGGCCTGGCGCAACCGTTTGCTGGGGATGGCACCGGCCGAATCCCGCCCTTGGCGATGCGATGCGAAAACCGTTCACCGTTCGCTAACCTTTCGGCGGCAGGGTCGTCGGCGCGTGACATGGGGTCACGGGCGATTACGACGGAGGACAGAATGGCCAACGGTATCAAGGGCGTGGTGATGGCCCTGGCGATGGCAACCCTGCTCAGCGGTTGCGAGACCATGGGTTCGGCTTGGGATTGGACGAAGGGCGCCGCCTCGTCGACGGCGGAATTCGTGAGCTCGCCGTTCACCGACGACGAGGCCGAAGACTTGTGATTCGATCGCTTGAGCGTTACGCGATCAAGCACAAAAGGGCGTCGCGCCGGGCCACCGGCGGACGCCCTTTTTCTTGCCGCCATGCGGCTCGGACTGCCTGGACACGACGCAGACCGCGGGCAGCGTGAGAAAAGCGGGTTCACCTTTCCGTAAGGGTTGCGGCGCATCCTGATCGATCGGCTGGCATTGGGTCACGCCGAGAGAACGGAGGGGACGACATGGGGAACGGGTTCACCTCGCCGTGGTCGTCGCTGCGCGCGTTGGCGATCATGCTGGCGACGGCCACACTGCTCAGCGGCTGCGGCACCGCCATCAGCGCGGTCGGCACGGTGATCAGCACCACCGCCGATCTCGCCACCGACGCGGTCGTGACGACCGTCGATATCGCCACCATGCCCTTCGGCGGCGGCGACGAACAGACCGACATAGACGACTGACCGTCCGACACCGGGCTGGCGTGGACGGCGCGGCGCCGCACCCGATGGGGCGGCGCCGTTACTCTGACCTGCGGATCTCCGACAGTCCGCCGGCCGGTTCGGCGCTCTCCGATGTGCGGCGCTCTAGCACCGCGGCGAAGAAACCGTCGGTGCCGTGCCGCGCCGGCGTCAGATGAAGATACGGTCCGGGCGAAGGGCATTCGCCGCCGACGGCATCGCCCCAAACGGCTGTGACCGGCACGACGGTGAAGTCATCCTCGGTATCGAGAAACGCCGCGACGCGCGCGTCGTTCTCCGCCGGCAACAGCGAACAGGTGGCGTAGATCAGTCGTCCGCCGGGCTTCACCAGGCGCGCCGCACTGGCCAGGATGCGGTCTTGAAGTGCGGTCAGGGCCACCAGATCGACCGGCCGCCAGCGGGCGTCGGGGTGGCGCCGCCAAGCGCCGGTGCCGCTGCATGGCGCATCGACCAGTACCCGATCGAACTTGCATTTCTGCCGGTTGACCCAGCGGTCGCGCTCCGACGTCAGCAGCTTGGGCTCGATGTTGTCGGCGCCGGCCCGGCGCAGCCTCTGCCTGGCGCGGATCAACCGCCTCTCCGATACGTCGCAGGCGACCACCCGCCCCTTGTTGCCCATCCGCGCCGCCATGGCGAGCGCCTTGCCGCCGGCGCCGGCGCAGAAATCGACGACCTGATGGCCCGGGCGAACGTCGGCCAGCAGCGCGACCAGCTGCGAGCCTTCGTCCTGGACTTCGACCGTGCCGCCGCGGAACAGCGCCTGGCCGGCCAGGGGCGGCCGGCCACGCACCCGGAGGCCGACCGGCGACAGCGGCGTCGGCGCCGCCTCAACGCCGACGTCGGCCAGCCGGGCGGCAACGTCCGCCGGTGACGTGCCCTTCAGCTCGTTGACCCTGAGGTCGAGCGGCGCCGCCCGCAGCAGACCGGCAAGCTCGGTCTCCACCCGGTCGCCGAACCGCGCCTGCAGCGGCTCGGCCGCCCAGTCGGGACATTCGCCGCGCACCGCCACCGCCATGTCGGGATGGTCCGGCGTGTGGGTCGCCAGCGCCGCGGCCAGCCGGTCCTCGGCGCCGGTCAGCGGCGCCGGGGCGTATTGCCGGCCGCTGAAGCGGGCCGCCACGTCATTGGCCGACATGCGCTCGGCCAGCACGAGTTCGGCGATCACCCGCGCCCGCGCGCTGTCGGCGTGGCCGGTACGGGCGAGCCACCAGCCGAGCCGGGCATGGTGGCGCAGCGTGGCGTAGATGCGTTCGGCGACATCGCCGCGATCCTTCGCCCCGATATAACGGCGGCGGCGGAAATAGGCGGCGACCACGGCGTCGGCCGGGCGCTCCGAGGCGATGATCTCGTCCAGCAGCTCGATAGTCGCGGCGATGCGCGCGTCAGGGGTCATGGCGTCCGGGTCGGCAGGGGCGGCGGGTGCAACGGTAGCAAGTAGCGTGGCGCGGCCATTGGGTTATTCGTTGCCCAAGAAACCGTGACAATGGTATTACCACAAGCGCACGAAGACACAAAGGATACTAAGGCGGAATATTTCATTCTTAATTGATATGTTTACGAGTTTGAATTACTGATATTACTTGATCCTATGTGTCTTTGCATAATGCTGGTGAGTATTCTGCTTTTGCTCAAAGTTTCCTTTCGCCGGCAATCGAGCGTCAGAATTCGCGCCGGTAGTTCGGCGCCTCGTGGGTCACGGTGATGTCATGGACGTGGCTTTCGCGCAGGCCGGCGCCGGTGACGCGGAGGAATTCGGCGTTGCGCTGCAGCTCGCCGATCGTGCCGCAACCGGTGTACCCCATCGCGGCCTTCAGCCCGCCCACCAGCTGGTGCAGGACGTTTGCGACCGGGCCCTTGCAGGGCACCCTCCCCTCCACCCCCTCGGGCACGAGCTTGAGCAAATCTGAGACCTCCTGCTGGAAATAGCGGTCGGCGGAGCCGCGCGCCATGGCGCCCAACGATCCCATGCCGCGGTACGATTTGTACGACCGGCCCTGGTACAGCACCACATCGCCGGGCGCCTCGTCGGTCCCGGCCAACAGCGAGCCGATCATCGCGCAATCGGCGCCGGCGGCGATCGCCTTGGCCAGGTCGCCGGAATATTTGATGCCGCCGTCGGCGATCACCGGAACGTCGCGCGCGTGGGCCGCCTCGGCGACCTCCAGGACCGCCGTCAACTGCGGCACGCCGACTCCGGCGACGACCCGCGTGGTGCAGATCGAGCCTGGACCGATGCCGACCTTGACCGCGTCGGCTCCGGCATCGATCAACGCCTTGGCCGCGTCGGCGGTGGCGACGTTGCCGGCGACGATCTGGGTGTAATTGCCGATCCGCCGGGCGCGCTCGACCGATGTCAACACGCCCTCGGAATGGCCGTGCGCGGTGTCGATCACCAGCACGTCGACGCCGGCGTCGAACAACGCCTCGGCGCGCGCCAGCCCCTTGACGCCGGTCCCCGTCGCCGCGGCCACGCGCAGCCGCCCCTGTTCGTCCTTGCACGCCCGCGGATGATGCTGCGCCTTCTCGATGTCCTTCACGGTGATCAGGCCGATGCAGCGATAGTCCCGGTCGGTCACCAGCAGCTTTTCGATCCGGTGCTTGTGCAGCAGCCGCTTGGCGGCGTCGCCGTCGGTGCCCTCGCCGACCGTGACCAGGTTGTCGCGGGTCATCAGCTCCGACACCGGCTGATCCGGGTCGGAGGCGAATCGCACATCGCGGTTGGTCAGGATACCGGCCAGCCGGCCGTTGCCCTCGACCACCGGGATGCCGGAGATGCCGTGCCGCGTCATCAGCGTCAGCGCCTCCGCCAGAGTGGCATCGGGAGCGATGGTGATCGGATTGACCACCATGCCCGATTCGAACCGCTTGACCTTGCGCACCTCCTCGGCCTGGCGGTCGATGTCGAGATTGCGGTGGACCACCCCCAGGCCGCCGGATTGGGCGACGGCAATGGCCAGCGGCCCCTCGGTCACCGTGTCCATGGCGGCGGAGACGAGCGGGATGCCGAGGGCGATCGAGCGGGTCAGCCGGGTACCGGTGTCGGCGTCGGCCGGCAGCACCGACGACGCCGCAGGCTTCAACAGAACATCATCGAATGTCAGGGCTTCGCGAATTTCCATCGGTCGACGGTCCAAACCAGGGTGCGCGGAAATTCGCGGCACTATAGCGATGGGCGGTGTATTGTGAAGAGGCCTGTTCGCCGCGCACCGGTCTGCGGCAGCCGGGGCGCGCGGCGACGTGGATTTGGCGTGGATCGGCGCCGCGGCGGATGTCCGGCGCGATCCTCCGCCGGCCCAGATCGGGTTGCCGGCGGTAGCAGGCAACAAGGCGCGAGGTGACGCGATGCCGGTGCGGCGACTCACGACCTGGGTGCTGGTGGCCGACGGTGGCCGCGCCAGGATCCTGCGCAACGACGGTGTGGGCAAGGGGCTGCAACCGGTCGCCGCGGCGGTGTTCGCGGTCGACAACCCGCCGACCCGCGACCAGGGCAGCGACCGGCCCGGCCGGGTCCACGACCGGATGGGCACCGGCCGCCACGCGATGGAGCCGAAGGCCGATTGGCACCGCGCCGAGAAGGTGCATTTCGCATCGTCGATCGCCGAGCGGCTGGACGCGGCGGCCGGGCGCGGCGATTTCGACCGGCTGATCGTGATCGCGCCACCGGCCGCGCTGGGCGACCTGCGCACGGCGCTGGACGACCGCACCCGCCGGCTGGTGACAGGCGAGATCGCCAAGGACCTGACCAACAGCCCCGATTCCGACGTCGAGCGCCAGGTTGGCACCATCCTGGCGGTTTAACCCAGCTTCGTGTAGGTCGCCGCCAGGCGGAAGATCTCCAGCAAGTGCCGGACGTCGGCGGCGGCCCGGTGGGTGGGCGGGCACAGCCGCTTCGCCCCATCCTCGGCCCGGACGGCGATTTCCGTGGTGAACTCCGCCACCAGCAGGGTGTCGATCGACTCGATCCTGACCGTACCCTCCGCGGCCGCGACCGCCAGCAGCTTGCCCGGCCACCAATTGTCGAAGTTCGGTGCGTCGGAAAAGACGGCATGCCCGGTTGGCCCGCACTTCTCACACTGGCCATGGTCTCCTCGGATCACCGGCCAGACCGGCCGCCCCTGCGCCGACGAGTCAGCGCGCCGCTCGCCCGCGGAAGCCGGTCGCCACCAGATACGCCTCGGCCGACTCGGCGCGGCTGGCCGGCGGCTTGGCGTGTCGCACGGCCGCGAAGTCGCGTTTCAGCCGGTCGAGCAGCGGCCGCGCGGCGCCGCCCTGCAACAGCTTGCAGACGAACGCGCCGCCCGGCGCCAGCACCTCGGCGGCGAAGTCGTAAGCGGCCTCGGCCAGCGCCATGACGCGCAGGTGGTCGGTCGCGGCGTGCCCGGTCGACGGCGCCGCCATGTCGCTCAGTACCACGTCCGCCGGCCCGGCCAGCGCCGCCTTCAGGCTCGCCGGCGACTCCTCGGCGAGAAAATCGAGGCGCAGCACGTCGGCGCCCGCGACCGGGTCCATCGCCAGGCAGTCCAGCGCTACGACCCGGCCGCCGGCCGGGCCGGGCC
>JAZFQW010000254.1:0-3402 GCA_036445335.1 Alphaproteobacteria bacterium
GAGAAAACCGCTCGTCACGGAGATGTCGTCCTGGTGAGAGTCAAGAAGATCAACACTGATTATTCGTTGCTGGAGACACTGGACGGGGAGGAGAAAACCCTGGCTGGATTCTATCCAGGCCCTGGGCTGGGCGGCCACTGCATCCCCATCGACCCGTTCTACCTGACCTGGAAGGCGCGGGAACACGAGATCCCGACCCGCTTCATCGAGCTCGCCGGCGAGATCAACACGGCGATGCCCCGATATGTGGTCGATCAGCTGGTCAGGGGCTTGAGCGACAAATGCGGCAAGGCGATCGGCGGTTCGCGCATCCTGATCGTCGGCGTCGCCTACAAGAGGGATGTCGACGACCTGCGCGAAAGCCCGGCGCTGAAGCTGATGGAGCAGCTCGAGGATCGCGGCGCGGCGGTCGACTACCACGATCCGTACATCGCGGTGCTGCCGCGGACCCGCGACTATCCCCGGTTCGCCGGCCGCCGGGCGGTGACCTGGGACGTGCAGCGATTCGCTGCGTACGACGCGGCCCTGATCTGCACCGATCACACCGGCGTGGACTACGCCGCCCTGGTGGACGCCCTGCCGCTGATCGTCGACACCCGCAACGCCACGCACGCGGTGACCGCCGGGCGTGACAGGATCGTCAAGGCCTAACGGCATGGCGGTCACGGTGGCGATGGTGGGCTGCGGCCACTGGGGTCGCAACCTGGTGCGGAACTTCGCCGCGCTGGACGCCCTGGCCGCGGTCTCCGACCGCAGCGACGCGCTCGCTGCCAGCCATGCCGCGGCGCACGGTGTGCCGGCGCTGAGCTTCCCGGCGATCCTGGCCGACCCGGACATCGCGGCGGTCGCCCTGGCGACGCCGGCGGAAATGCACTTCGCCATGGCGCGCGAGGCGCTGGCCGCCGGCAAGCACGTCTTCGTGGAAAAGCCGCTGGCGCTGAACGCCGGCGACGCCGACGAGCTTTGCCGGCTGGCGGCGGCCGGAGGCCGGGTGCTCATGGTCGGCCACCTGCTGCAGTACCACCCGGCGTTCCTGCGCCTTAACCAGCTGGTGGGCGACGGCGCGCTGGGCCGGCTCCAGTACGTCTATTCCAACCGCCTCAACCTCGGACGGATTCGCCGGGAAGAAAACATCCTGTGGAGCTTCGCGCCGCACGACATTTCGATGATTCTGGCGCTGGTCGGCGCCGAGCCCGAGACCGTTTCAGCGGTCGGCGCGACCTACCTGCACGGGCACATCGCCGACGTGACCACCACCCACCTGACCTTCCCCGGCGGCGAAAGCGCGCACATCTTCGTATCGTGGCTGCACCCCTTCAAGGAGCAGAAGCTGGTCGTCGTCGGCGACCGCCAGATGGCGGTGTTCGACGACAGCCTGCCGTGGGACAGCAAGGTGACCATGTTCCCGCACCACATCGAATGGCGCGACGGTCGGCCGGAGCCGCTGAAGGCCGAGGCGGAGCCGGTCCCGGTCGAGGCCGACGAGCCGCTGAAGCTGGAATGCCGCCACTTCCTCGACTGCATCGCGGGCGGCGCGACGCCGCGCACCGACGGTGCGGAGGCGGTGCGCGTCCTGAAGGTGCTGCAGGCGGCGGAGGCGTCGATGGCGGCCGGCAAATCGGTCGCGGTCGGTTCCGGCGCCACCGGGTCGGCCGACGTCTTCGTCCACGAGAGCGCCTATGTGGATCAACCGACCGAGATCGGCGGCGGCACCCGGATCTGGCATTTCAGCCACGTGCTGGCCGGCAGCAGGATCGGCCGTGACTGCACGATCGGCCAGAACGTGGCGATCGGCCCCGAGGTCGTCATCGGCGATCGCTGCAAGATCCAGAACCATGTCAGCATCTACAAGGGCGTGACCCTGGAGGACGGCGTATTCTGCGGCCCGTCCTGCGTCTTCACCAACGTCAACACCCCGCGTGCCGAAATCGAGCGCAAGTCCGAGTTCCTGCCGACCTGGGTCCGGCGCGGCGCCACGATCGGTGCCAACGCCACCGTCCTGTGCGGGACGACGATCGGCGCATACAGCCTGGTCGCCGCCGGCGCCGTGGTCACCGCCGACGTGCCGGCGCACGCCCTGGTCGCCGGCGTTCCGGCGCGGCGGGTCGGCTGGGTCGGCCACGCCGGAGAGCGGTTGGGCGACGACCTGGTGTGCCCGCGCAGCGGTCGCCGCTACCGCGAAACCCGCCCCGATACGCTGGAAGAGATCATCGATGACTGACATCGCCGCCGCGCTGGGTCCGCCGCCGGACCCGATACCCTTCATCGACCTGCAGGCGCAGCGGGCGCGGCTGGGCGCGCGCATCGACGCCGCCATCGCCCGGGTGCTGGAGCACGGCCGGTTCATCATGGGGCCCGAGGTGGCGGCTCTGGAAGAGGCGCTGGCGGCGTTTTCCGGCGTCAGGCACGCGATCGCCTGCGGCAGCGGCACCGACGCGCTGCAACTGCCGCTGATGGCGTGGGGCATCGGCCCCGGCGACGCCGTCTTCGTGCCCGGCTTCACTTTCGCTGCGACCGCCGAGGTGGTGGCCCTGGTTGGCGCCACGCCGGTCTTCGTCGACGTGGTGGCGGACAGCTTCAACATGGACGCCGCCAGCCTGGAGGCCGCTGTCGAGCGGGTGGCGGCCGAGAGTAGGATGCGGCCGGCGGCGGTGATCCCGGTCGACCTGTTCGGCCAGCCGGCCGACTACCGCGCCATCCTGCCGGTCGCCCGCGCCCATGGGCTGCGCGTCCTGGCCGATACCGCGCAGGGTTATGGCGCCACACTGGACGGCCGCCGCACCGGTTCGATCGGCGACGCCGCGGCGGCCAGCTTCTTCCCGGCCAAGCCGCTCGGCTGCTACGGCGACGGCGGCGCGGTGTTCACCGACGACGACGGCATGGCCGAGACGCTGCGGTCGCTGCGCGTCCACGGCCAGGGCGCGGACAAGTACGACAATGTCCTGATCGGCATGAACGGTCGGCTGGACACGGTGCAGGCGGCCATTCTGCTGGAGAAGCTGGCGATCTACGAAGACGAGATCGCCGCCCGGCAGAGGGTCGCCGATGCCTACGATGGCGCGCTGGCCGCCGTCGCCCGCACGCCGCGGCTGATTCCCGGCGCGACCTCGGTCTGGGCGCAGTACACCATCGCTCTGGACGACCGCGACGGCGTGGCGACGCGCCTGAAGGCGGCGGGTATCCCGACCGCGATCTACTATGCCCGGCCGCTGCACCGGCAGACCGCCTATCGCCACTTCCCGACCGCGCCCGGTGGCCTACCGGTGGCGGAATCGCTGGCCGGCGAAGTGCTGAGCTTGCCGATGCACCCCTACCTGGATGCGGCCACCCAGGGCCGCATCGTCGACGCGCTTCTCGACGCCGTCGGATGAGCCGGCTCGAACGCCGTCGCGGCAACCGGCA
>JAZFQW010000255.1:0-5690 GCA_036445335.1 Alphaproteobacteria bacterium
TCCGACCCACCACGCCAGCGCGGCCGCCGCGGCGATGCCGCCCTGCAGCACGCCGAACTTGGCGACCGTGGCCATGTCCTGCCAGTTGGCGGCGAAGAAGAAGACGACCCCGGCCAGAAGCTGCGCGACGCCGACCGCCAGCAGCGCCCGGATCGCCCAGCGCGACCACGCCCCGTCGTCGCGGGCCAGGCTCAGCGCCTCGGCATAGCGCGCCCGCGGCACCACGCCGGCCAGGAGCAGGCGTTGCACCATGTCGGCGGTCAGCGGCGCGTCCAGCGCCGGGCCGGATTCATCGGTCGAAGGGTCGGTCACAGCGGTCCCAGCGGTTGCCCGCCACGGACGGTTCCTCGCCCCGCGGCGAATCAAACCATGGTTCTAGCCGAAAGTGACGAATCGGTTAACCGGCAGGTCCCGTCCGACCGAGTCGCCATTGCGCCGATGGGCACCGAATTCGCAATTGTGAGCTCGACCGCTACTCCGCCGCCTCCTTCGTCGCCGGGTCGGGGCGCCAGCGCAGGACCGGATTGCGCGCGGCGGCGGTCTCGTCGAGGCGCTGCCGCGGGGTGTGGTAGGGGGCGCCCAGGAAGTAGTCGGCATCGCCCGCCTTGGCCCGCTCGGCCAGCGCGCGCAGGGTGACGATGAAGCGGTCGAGCGTCATCCTGCTTTCGCTCTCGGTCGGCTCGATCAGCATCGCCCCGTGGACCACCAGGGGGAAATACATGGTCATCGGGTGGATGCCCTCGTCCATCATCGCCTTGGCGAAGTCGAGCGTGCTGACGCCGGTGCCGTCGAGGAACCGGTCGTCGAACAGCACCTCGTGCATGCACGGGCCCTCGAACGACGCGGTCATGACGTCATTCAGCCCGGCCAGCACGTAGTTGGCGCTCAACACGGCGTCGGACGACGCCTGGCGCAGCCCGTCGGCGCCGTGGCTCAGCATGTAGGTCAGCGCGCGCACGAACATGCCCATCTGGCCGTTGAACCCCTTCATTCGGCCGAAGCTCTTCGCCGCGCTGTCGTCCTGCCCGCGATGCTCGATCAGCCGCAGCCCGTCGGGTCCGTGGACCACCGCCGGCAACGGCGCGAACGGCGCCAGCGCATTCGACAGCACCACCGGGCCGGCGCCCGGACCGCCGCCGCCGTGCGGCGTGGAGAAGGTCTTGTGCAGGTTGATGTGCATGGCGTCGACGCCCAGATCGCCCGGCCGCACGCGGCCGACGATGGCGTTGAAGTTGGCGCCGTCGCAATAGAAATAGCCGCCCACATCGTGCAACGCGCGGGCGATGTCGATGATGTCGTTCTCGAACAGCCCGCAGGTGTTCGGGTTGGTCAGCATGATCGCCGCGACATCGTCGCCCAGCTTGGCGCGGAACGCCGCCAGGTCGACGCGGCCGCGGTTGTCGGCCGGGATGGTGTCGACCGTATAGCCCAGCGCGGCGGCGGTCGCCGGGTTGGTGCCGTGGGCCGAATCCGGCACCAGCACGCGGCGGCGCCCCTCGGCTTGGCCGTCGCCGCGATCCTCCAGGGCGGCGCGGATCGCCATCATGCCGCACAGCTCGCCGTGCGCCCCGGCGCCCGGCGTCATCGCGACCGCCGGCATGCCGGTCAGGGCCTTCAGCCAGTGGGCCAGCGTGTCGATCAGTTGCAGCGCGCCCCGCGCCGTGGCCACCGGCTGCAGCGGATGCACGTCGGCGAAGCCGGGCAGCCGCGCCATCTTCTCGTTCAGCCGCGGATTGTGCTTCATGGTGCACGAGCCGAGCGGATAGATCGACGAATCGATGCCGAAATTCTTCCGGCTCAGCCGCGTGTAGTGGCGCATCACCTCTGGCTCCGACAGGCCCGGCAATCCGATCTTGTCGCGCCGGCGGACGTCGCCCAGGCGCGTCGCCACCGGCGCCGGTGCGGCGATGTCGACGCCGCTGCGGCCGGGCGAGTCACGCTCGAAGATGAGCGGTTCCTCGATGTCGAGACCGCGGTTGCCGGTCTCGGTGGGTGTCGTGCGGTCGTAGGCCATCACCGCGCCTCCCCCACGGCGGCGCGCAGGGCGTCGCACAGCGCGTCCATGTCGCCGTCGGTGGTCAGTTCGGTCGCCGCCACCAGCATGAGGTCGGCGAGCCGCGGCTGGTCGGGATAGAACCGGGCGACCGGCACCCCGGCCAGGATACCCTCGCCGGCCAGGCGGTCGACCAGCGGCGCGGCGGCGACCGGCAACCGCACGGTGAACTCGTTGAACATCGAGTCGTTCAGAACCTCGACGCCCGGTATGGCGGCCAGCCGGTCGGCCAGGCGCACGGCGTTGGCGTGGTTGCATTCGGCCAGCCGGATCAGTCCGGCCTCGCCCAGCAGGCTGAGATGGATGGTGAACGCCAGCGCGCACAGCCCGCTGTTGGTGCAGATGTTGCTGGTCGCCTTCTCGCGCCTGATGTGCTGTTCGCGCGTCGACAGTGTCAGCACGAAGCCGCGCCGTCCCTCCGCATCGACGGTCTGGCCGCACAGCCGTCCCGGCATCTGGCGGACGAACCTGTCGCGGGTGGCGAACAGGCCGACATAGGGTCCACCGAAATTGACCGGATTGCCCATCGACTGGCCCTCGGCGACGACGATATCGGCGCCCATCGCGCCGGGCGGCGTCAACAGGCCAAGCGAGACGATCTCGGTCACCGCGACGACCAGCAGCGCGCCCCTGGCGTGGCAGGCGTCGGCCAGCGCGGCCAGGTCGCGGACATGGCCGAATACATCCGGGTTCTGGACGACGACGCACGACGTCGCGTCGTCGATCTCCGCCGCCAGCTCCTCGCCGCCGGTGGCGTCGGGTGCGACCTGGAAGACATCGAACCCGGTAAACCGGGCCATCGTATCGGTCGCCTCGCGGTAATGCGGATGCAAACCGCCGGACAGCACCGCGCGACGCCGACGGGTCACCCGGTTCGCCATCATCACCGCCTCGGCGCAGGCGGTCGAGCCGTCGTACATCGAGGCGTTGGCGACGTCCATTCCGGTCAGCAGCGCCACCTGGGTCTGGAACTCGAACAGCGTCTGCAGCGTGCCCTGCGAGACCTCGGGCTGGTAGGGAGTATAGGAGGTCAGGAACTCGCCGCGCTGGATCAGGTAGTCGACCGTCGCCGGCACATGGTGCCGGTAGGCGCCGGCGCCCAGGAAGCTGGGCACCGACCCGGCCGGCACGCTGTTCGCGGCCATGGCGGTGATCGCCCGCTCCACCTCCAGCTCGCCCGCATGGTCCGGCAGGCCGGCGACCGGGCCGGCGAGCCGGGCCGACTCCGGCACGTCCTCGAACAGGCTGTCGACCGAGGGCGCGGCGATCGCCGCCAGCATGTCGCGACGGTCGGACTCGACGAGCGGCAGATACCGCATCAAGCCAGCCCCTCGACGAACGACTGGTAGGCCGCCTCGTCCATCAGCCCGTCCAGCTCGCCGGGATCGGCGATCCTGAGCTTCATGAACCAGCCCTGGCCGGTCGCGTCGCTGTTGACCAGGCTGGGGTCGTCGACCACCGCCTGGTTGGCCTCGATGACCTCGCCGGCGACCGGCGCATAGATCTCGCTGGCCGCCTTGACCGATTCCACCACCGCGGCGTCGTCGCCCGTCTCGACCCGGCGGCCAACCTCCGGCAGCTCGACGAAGACGACGTCGCCCATCTGTTCCTGGGCGTAGTCGGTCACGCCGATGGTGCCGACGTCGCCGTCGACCCTGACCCACTCGTGGTCCTTGGTGTATTTGATGGTGCTCATCGGTGCTCCTTTCCGGCCGTCTCGTCCGGCCGCCGATGTCGGCTCGCGTCCCGGTCGGGTTCGTCGTTGCAATGGGCGACCGGCCGGTCACCCGCGGTAATAGCGTTGCGGCACGAATGGCATCCTGGCCACCCGGGCCGGCAGCGGCCGGCCGCGCACCACTAGCCGGACCGCGGTCTCGGGCGCGGCATGGTCCACGGCGACATAGCCCATCGCCACCGGGCCGCCGAAGGCCGGCCCGAAGCCGCCGCTGGTAACCGTTCCGATCGGCCGCCCCTCGGGGTCGGTGATCTCTGTCCCCTCGCGCGCCGGCGCCCGGCCCTCCGGCACCAGCCCGACCCGCCGCCGCGTCACGCCCTCGGCAATCTGCCGCAGGATCGGCGCGGCGCCGGGGAAGCCGCCATCGGCCCGCCGGCGCTTGCCGATCGCCCAGGTCAGCGCCGCCTCCACCGGGGTCGTGGTGGTGTCGATATCGTGGCCGTACAGGCACAGCCCGGCCTCCAGCCGCAACGAATCGCGGGCGCCGAGGCCGATCGGCGCGACCTCGTGCTCGGCCAGCAGCCGCCGCGCCAGCCCGTCCGCCGCGTCGTCGGGCACCGAGATCTCGAACCCGTCCTCGCCGGTGTAGCCGCAGCGGCTGACCAAGACATCCATACCGTCGATCCGCGCCGGCGCGGCGGTCATGAATGTCATCGTCGCCGCCTCGGGCACCAGGCGCGCCAGGACTTTGGCCGCCGCCGGCCCCTGCAGCGCCAGCAGCGCCCGATCGGCGGCGCGGCTGAGCGACGCCACGCCGGCCAGCCGGTCGGCGATCAGCGTGAAATCGGCGTCCTTACAGGCGGCGTTGACGACCAGGAACAGCCGGTCCTGCATCGCCGGGTCGGCCGGCCTGGTCACCATGAGGTCGTCGAGAATGCCGCCGCGATCGTCGAGCAGCAGGGTATAGCGCATCTGCCCGGGCCCAAGCGCCTTGAGGTCGCCGGGGACCAGGCGCTCCAGCGCCCCGGCGACGTCGCCGTCGGCCTGCAGCTCGGCCTGGCCCATGTGGGAGACGTCGAACAGGCCGGCGGCGCTTCGCGTGTGCAGATGCTCCTTCATGACGCCGGTCGGGAACTGCACCGGCATCTCGTAGCCCGCGAACGGCACCATGCGGGCGCCGCGTTCGCCGTGCAGCCGATGCAGCGGCGTCTTCAGCAGATTTTCCGAGGGCGTCGTCACGGTCGAGGTCCTTACGACAAAAGGGCCGCGCGGACGTCCCGCGCGCACAGCCCCCTCTGTCTGGGACCTGAGAGATTCGCCGACGACACGGCCGAGCGGACTCGACGGCGTCCTCGGTTTACCCCTTCGGTGAGGCGGTGCCGGGCACCGCCTGCTTTCCAGAGTGCCTCCCCTTACGGTCCGTTTGCCTGAGAGTTTCCGGGGCGGTTGCGCCTTCGGCGCCGGCACCGGCCGGCCGCGACGGGCCGCCCGTGCCGATCTCTCCCGCAAGGGTCGTCGGCGTGGTCAATTCATTCGAATGCCAATTGGGCGCCCACCCTACCCGCCGTACCGCGAATGTCAATCGGCCAGCCGCTCGGGTCGTGCCTCAGACTGAAACCTGATGCGCCGAGGCTTTCCGGGGACACAGAACCTATTTCTGGTCTGGCTCGGGCTTCGACTTCGGCTTGCGCCCCGGTTTCCGCGGCGAGAGGCGACGGCCGAGACCGGCCTCCAGCCGGGTGACCAACGCCTCCGAGCCGAGCGGCCGGCCGGTGCGCTCGTGGCCGCGGATCGCCTCCACCGCCGCCGCTTCGATGCCGTCCTCCAGGAATGCCCGCCAGTCTCCGACGCGCGCCAGCAGCGGTGCCGCCGAGACCAGCCCGTCGTCCCGCCCGGCCAGATGCGCCGCCGCACTCGACCACCGCCAGTCCTCCGCCCGGCGCGCCAGCCGCGCCCGCACCG
>JAZFQW010000256.1:0-4064 GCA_036445335.1 Alphaproteobacteria bacterium
CTGCGCGGCCAGTGTGAGAGATGCGGGCTGGGCATCGCGGAGGACACGGTAACGCCGGACTTCCCGGCCGCTTCCGGCATATCATCCGTTCGAGTCGCGGATCACCGCGACGGCGCGCCGCCGGGGCGATGGCGCCGACGCTGGAGGGTCAGGGAGTTGGCAACCGTTCGGGCAGCACCCGCAATCGACGGCATCGACGATCACAGCGACCTGCTGGCCGGCCGCCGCCTTGGCCTGGTGCTAAACCATGGCAGCCTGGACAGCAGGCTGACGCCGACGCTGGACCGGCTGCGGGCGGTGCCGAGGGTGACCGTGGTCCGGCTGTTCGCGCCGGAACACGGTCTGGCCGGGGCGCGCGCCGACGCCGAGCCCGACCGGGACGGCACCGATCCCGACAGCGGACTGCCGGTGGTCGCGCTCTACGGGCCGCGCCGGGTGCCCGAGCCGGCCCACTTCGATGGCCTCGACGCGGTCGCCTTCGACCTGCCGGATGCCGGCTGCCGCGCCTATACCTACCTCGCCACGCTGCTGGGCCTGTGCGACACCGCGGCCGCGGCGGGCGTCGACGTCGTCGTGCTGGACCGGCCCAACCCGCTGGGCGGCGCGGTCGAAGGCGGCGGAGTCGAGCCGGACGCGGTCGACTTCGTGGCGTGCTACGACCTTCCGTTGCGTCACGGTCTGACCCTGGGCGAAGCGGCACTGCTGTACTGCGCGGAGCGCGGCCTGCCCCGCCCAACGGTGGTGCGGTGCGCCGGCTGGCGGCGCGAACCCGTTGCGCCGGGGGCGGTCTGGGTCGCTCCCTCGCCAAACCTGCCGAGCGCGGCCGCCGCGCTGGCCTATCCCGGAACCGTGCTGTTCGAGGGCACGGCGGTCAGCGAGGGGCGCGGCACGACCCGGCCCTTCACCCTGCTCGGCGCGCCCGGGCTCGACGGTCGCGGGCTGGCCCGCCGGCTGGCCAACCGCGCGCCGCCTGGCCTGCTGGTCCGCGCGGCGACCTTCCGCCCGGTGGCCTCGAAACATGCCGGCGCGACCTGCACCGGCGTCGAGCTCTACATCGCCGATCGCACCGCCTACCGCGCCCTTCCGGTGGCCCTGGAGATCCTCGCCTTCATCCGCGACCACCATGACGGGGTGCTGGCGCCGACCGGCTTCATGGACAGCCTTGCCGGCGGGCCGGCCCTGCGCCGGTGGTGCGCCGCGAAGCAGGCGCCGACGCGCGACCTGCTGGACGGATGGACCGGTTATCAGGCAGCCTATCGCAAGCGCATCGCGCCCCATCTGCTGTATCCCGAGGCGGCATGACCGAACACCTCTTCCTGGGCATCGACGGCGGTGGAACGTCATGCCGCGCCCGGATCGCCGATGCCGCCGGCACCACCCTGGGCGAGGGCGCCGCCGGCACCGCCAATCCGCGTTACGGCATCGAGGCGGCATACGAGGCGATCCTGACCGCCGCCGCCGCGGCGCTGGCCGCGGCGGGGCTCGCCGACGACGCGCTGCGACGACTCCACGCCGGGCTGGGCCTCGCCGGCACCGGCCAAAGCCGGGCCCGCGAGCGCGTGCTGGCGCTGCCCCACCCGTTCGCCAGCCTGGCGCTGGCGACGGACGCCCACATCGCCTGCCTGGGCGCCCATGGCGGCGCCGACGGTGCGATCCTGATCCTCGGGACCGGCTCGTGCGGCGCCGCGCTGGTCGGCGGGCGCGATCACCGCATCGGCGGGTTGGGATTCCCGATCTCGGACCACGGCAGCGGCGCGTCGCTGGGGCTGGCGGTGATCCGCCGGGCGTTGTGGGCGCACGACGGGGTCGAGCCGCCCGGCACGCTGTCGCACGCCGTCATGGCCCGGTTCGACGACGATCCGGAGGTCGCGGTCGCCTGGATGGACGACGCGAAACCGCGGGATTATGCATCCTTCGCGCCGCTCGTCATCGAGCATGCCGGCAACAACGAGCCGCTGGGCGTCGCGCTGATGCAGCAGTCGGCGCTGGAGGTCGCGCGCATGGCCGACGCGCTGTTCGCCACCGGGGCGCCACGGCTGGCGCTGATGGGCGGACTGGCACCGCATGTCGAGCCCTGGCTGCCGTCGCCGATCCGCGCGCGGCTCGACGGCCCGAAGGGCGACGCCCTGGCCGGGGCGATCCATATGGCGCGTACCGCCGTGGAGTCGCGACGGCGCGCATGACGCGGCAAGAGGACGGATGATGAGCGAACCGACCGACATTCCCGCCGCGCCGCTGATGCTGCGCGAGGCCGAGCAGGCGCCCGACGTGGTGGCCCGCCAGCTGCGCGACAACGCCGCGCCGGCGAAGGCGCTGGCCGCCCATCTGACGCGATCGCCGCGGCGCTTCGTGGTGACCAGCGCGCGCGGCAGCTCGGCGCACGCCGCGACCTATGGCAAATACCTGATCGAGACTCGGCTGGGGCTGGTGACCGCGGCGGCGGCACCATCGGTGGCGACGCTGTACGACGCGCCATTGCAGATGACCGACGCGCTGTTCATCGCGGTGTCGCAGTCCGGCCGCAGCCCCGACCTGGTGCGCCAGGCCGAGGCGGCGCGCGCCTGCGGCGCGTTCACCGTGGCACTGGTCAATGTCGAGGACTCGCCGCTGGTCGAGGCCTGTGAGGCGGTGCTGCCGCTGCATGCCGGCGAGGAGCGCAGCGTCGCCGCCACCAAGACCTTCATCGCGTCGCTGACCGCGCTGTTGCAACTGGTCGCCCACTGGCGCGACGACGATGAGCTGCGTGGCGCCCTTGATCGGCTGCCGGAAACGCTCGCCCGGGCGACGGCGCTCGACTGGGGCGCGGCGCTGGAGCCGCTGGCGGCGGCCGACGACATGCTGGTGGTCGGGCGCGGCCCGGGCTTCGCCATCGCCAACGAGGCGGCGCTGAAGATGAAGGAGACCTGCGCGCTGCACGCCGAGTCGTTCAGCGCGGCGGAGCTGCTGCACGGCCCGGTCTCGCTGGTCGGCGAGGACTACCCGGTGCTGGTGTTCAGCCAGGAGGACGAGACCCGCGCCGGCGTGCGCGACCTGATCGCCCAGCTGCGCGGCAAGGGCGCCAACGTGTTTGCCGCCGAGGTCGGCGAGCCGGCGGCGGGCCGGTTGCCGGTGGCGCCGCCGCTGCACCCGGCCTGCGACCCGGTGGCGATGGTGCAGAGCTACTACGGCTTCGCGGCCCGGCTGGCGGTGCGGCGCGGCCTGGACCCGGACAGTCCGCGCCACCTGCGCAAGGTGACCATGACGCGATGAGCGCGACCGGCACGGGGGACCCGACCACGGCACTGACCGGCGCCCGCATCTTCTCCGGCGAGCGGACGGTCGAGGGCCACGCGGTGCTGATCGGCGATGGCCTGATCGTCGACGTCGTGCCCGAGGAGAGGATTCCGTCGACCGCCGCGCGGCACGCGCTGGGCGGCGGGCTGCTGGCGCCGGGCTTCGTCGACTGCCAGGTCAACGGCGGCGGCGGCGTCATGTTCAACCACGCGCCAGGCGTCGACGGCATCCGCACGATCGCCGCCGCCCACCGCCGCTTCGGCACCACGGGCCTGCTGCCGACCCTGATCACCGACGGCCCCGGCACCATCCCCAAGGCGATCGACGCGGTGCGCGACGCCATCGCCGCCGGCGTGCCCGGGGTGCTGGGCATCCACATCGAAGGGCCGTTCATCAACGTCGAGCGCAAGGGTGCGCACGACCCGGCGCTGATCCGCGTGCCCGGCCCGGACGACGTCGCGGCGCTCAAGTCGCTCGCCGTTGGGCGGACGCTGGTGACGCTGGCGCCGGAAAACATGCCGGGCGGCGTGATCGCCGACCTGGCGACGGCCGGCGTGCTGGTCGCCGCTGGCCACACCGCCGCCAGCTACGAGCAGACGCGCGCCGCGCTGGCGGCGGGAGTGACCGGGTTCACCCACCTGTTCAACGCCATGACGCCGCTGGGCAGCCGCGCGCCGGGGGTGGTCGGCGCCGCGCTCGACGACCCGGACAGCTGGTGCGGCCTGATCGTCGACGGTGTCCACGTCCACGCCACGACTCTGCGGCTGGCGATCGCCGTAAAGCGGCGCGGC
>JAZFQW010000257.1:0-2206 GCA_036445335.1 Alphaproteobacteria bacterium
ACGCGGCGGCGCGGGCGCTGCTGGCGGAACTGGAGGACCGCCACGCCATGCCCTGCGTCGACCCGGTGCGCACCGGCGTCGCCGCGATCGTCGACCGGCTGGCGTGAGGTGCCGCGGCGGCTGACCGTCCGCGAAGAGTCCTGGCCGATCCGCGGCGCGTTCACCATCTCGCGCGGCAGCAGGACCGAGGCGCGGGTCGTGCTGGCGGAGATCGCCGAGGACGGCGCCGTCGGCCGCGGCGAGTGCGTGCCTTATCCGCGCTACGGCGAGACCGTGGACGGCGTTTTGACGGCGATCGCGGCGGTCGGCGCGGAGATCGCCGCCGGAATGGACCGGGCGGCGCTGCAACGCGCCCTGCCGCCGGGCGCGGCGCGCAACGCCGTCGACTGCGCGCTGTGGGACCTGGAGGCCAAACGGGCCGGCCGGCCGGTGTGGCAGCTGGCCGGGGCGCCGCCGCCGGCGCCGCTGGTCACCGCCGTCACGATAAGCCTGGGAGAGGTGAACGCGATGGCCGAGGCGGCGCGGGCGCAGTCGCATCGCCCGTTGCTGAAGCTGAAGCTGACCGGTGCCGGCGACCTGGAGCGGGTGCGGGCGGTGCGCGCCGCCGCGCCCGACAGCCGGCTGATCGTCGACGCCAACGAGGCGTGGACGGTCGACCATCTGGCGACGTTCGCCCAGGCCTTCGCCGAGCTGGGGGTCGAGGTCATCGAGCAGCCGCTGCCGGCCGGCGACGACGGCGCGCTGGCGGGGTTCGCCTGCCCGGTTCCGCTGTGCGCCGACGAGAGCTGCCACGACACCGCGTCGCTGGCCGGCCTCGCCGGCAAGTACACCATGGTCAACATCAAGCTCGACAAGGCCGGCGGGCTGACCGAGGCGCTGCGACTCCGTGGCGCGGCGCGGGCGGCGGGACTGGCCGTGATGGTCGGCTGCATGCTCGGCACCTCGCTGGCGATGGCCCCGGCGGTGCTGGTCGGCCAGGGTGCGGACCTGGTCGATCTGGACGGTCCGCTGCTGTTGGCGCGCGACCGCGATCCGGGGCTGGCGATCGACGGCGTGCGCATCCAACCACCCGATCCGGCACTGTGGGGTTGATGGCGCGGTGCACCACCGCCAGATTCACCTGTGGGGGAGACGGACGCCGGAGGCCATTCGGGCGTCGGGTGCTGCCTCGCCACCTGGAGGCTTCATGAGCAAGACCGCACTGGCCGAACTGCCGGCCATCGCGCCACAGACCGAGATGTGGACGGCGACGCCGGTCATCGAATGGCTGATCCTGGAAGGCTGGCGGATCGACTCGATCCCCGCGCTGATCGAGTCGTTGTCGCGGCGCCTGAACGATGCGGGGGTCCCGCTGTGGCGGCTGTTCTGCATGGTCCCGACGCTGCATCCGCAATATACCGGCTACGCGCTCAAGTGGACCCGGGGCGAACCCGAGGTCTGGCAGGGCTTCGGTGAGCACGGCGTGCGCGAGCTGCCGACATTTGTCAACAATCCGCTGAAGCTGATCATGGTCGACGGCCTCGCCGGCGTGCGGCGGCGCATCCCAGGCACCTACATCCCCGGCGAGTTTACCCTGCTCGACGAGATCAAGGAGCAGGGCGCCACCGACTATGTCTGCATGCCGCTGGAATTCACCAGCGGCGATCGCACCGCGATTTCGTTCGCGTCGGACCGGCTCGGCGGGTTCTCGGCGGCCGACCTCACTCAGTTCAACGATCTGCTGCCGGTGGTCGCGCGGTTGATCGAGCGCGAAACGCTGCGCAGCACGGCGCAGAACCTGCTGGACACCTATGTCGGCCGCCATGCCGGCGAGCGCATCCTGAAGGGCCGGATCCAGCGCGGCAGCGCCGAAACGATCGACGCGGCGATCTGGTACGCCGACCTGCGCGGGTTCACCGCGATGAGCGAGTTCCTCGCGCGCGATCAGGTGATCGCCAATCTGAACGGCTATTTCGAGGCGATGGCGACGCCGGTCCACAAGTTCGGCGGACAGGTGCTCAAATTCATCGGCGACGGCATGCTGGCGATCTTCCCACTGGAGGACGGCCCGACCGCCAAGGCGTGCTGCCGCGCCTACGACGCCGCGCTGGAGGCCTGCGCCGCCATGGCCGACCTCAACGCCGAGCGCGCCCGGCGCACCGAGCCGCCGCTCGAATTCGGCCTGGCGCTGCATCTGGGCGAGGTGTCGTACGGTAATATCGGAACC
>JAZFQW010000258.1:0-9009 GCA_036445335.1 Alphaproteobacteria bacterium
ACAGTGATCTCCATCGCGCACCGAATAGTGGGGACACGATACGTATATCTCCGAGACTCGCGTACTCATCATTACAGCCGACACGAGGCGCCGTCCAGAGACGCGCCGCTGCCTTTCTCACGTTTCGGCCCGCGCCCCGCCCGTGCCGATTCCGGCGGTCGTCCTGCGAGCGGTCCGGCGCGCCCCATGCGCGGACCAGGGACATGTCGTGCTGGAGCCATTTGTTGTGGAGGAAGACGGTGAGCGTCGCGCCGCGGCCGATGAAGCGGATGCGGTTGGCATCTCCGAGTCGTCGGCTGAATCCCGGTCGTCTACTATCCCGCATAGTCGTACCAGGCGGGATCATCGTCAACCGCGGCCGGTTCGATCGGCCGCCGCGAAGACTGGTCATAGGTCACGCCAGGGGGGGTGAGTTCGTAGGCGCGGTGCTATCGTCCGCCGGGCTCGTCGACCGATCGGAGCCATCACGATTTCTCATGCCCGCGCTTGACGCGGGCATTCAGGGGCATCGCGGACCGGAAATGCCGGTGACGTCGTGTATCCGGTGTAGCGAGATGTGTACCGAGAGGCAGTTTCACACATGCGAACGGTCGCGCCGAACGGTCCTGGATGCCCGCGTCGAGCGCGGGCATGACATGATGGGGGCGGGGGCACGTTTCGGCCACGACGGCTCGTGGGCCGATGACCGGAAATCGACGATGGCCCAAAAAAAATGATGCCCCGGCGGACCGGGGCATCATTCCCGCAACAGGAGATATCGCAGCTTCGTTACCGGGAGGTCGCCGGAACCTTCGGCTCCTGCGCGTAGGCCGGCGTCGTCGTCCCCGGCATGGTTCTGGCCGACGCCGTCTGGGTGTAGTTCAGGGTCCGCGAGGTGACGACGTTGCCCGACTGGTCGATCACCGACACCGTCCAGGTGCCGACCCACTCAGGCACGAAGTTCTTGCTGGACCACACCCGCCAGCGGTCGCCGCCGACGTTGAACGGGATCTCGGCGAAGACCCGGCCGTTGTACTCCCAGCGGTGGATCACCCGCTGGCCGCCCAAGTCGCGAAGATCGGTGTAGAAGTAGATCTGGCGCTGGTCGTTGGCCAGGGTCCGGATCTGGTTGGTCGGCTCGCGGTCGATAACCGACTGAGTGAACTGCGCCCGCGCGACGCTTCCGTCGCCGGCCGCATAGGCAGGCAGCGCAACCGCCAGCGCCACCATCGCTCCAAGAATCGCTTTCATCACGGCACTCCGATGTTAAGAGTACGAGATGAAGTAGGTAAATCGCGTTAAACAACCCTTAATTTAAACGGTTAATGTCTGCTACGCGTATACAAATTTTTTAAATATTGATATCAATTGTCGCCAATTTAACGGTCAAATCGACGGCGCGGCGACCGCCTCGAATTGGATCAGCAGGGCGGATTCGGGCCACGGCGGCGGCAGGTGCAGGCCGGCGTGGACCAGCACCGCGCCCGGCAGGGTCAGGCCGGTCGACGCCAGCGCGCGCAGCGGCGGTGTCGTCAGGTGGGCGCCGTCCGGCGCCGGCGCCGCCAGGGTCAGCCGGAAGTGCCGTGCCGGATCCAGGCCGGGGAAGCGGACCGGCGGCGGGAAGCGATAGGGCTAGACGATCGCGAACCGCGCCGCGCCGTCGCCGACCACGCCCATCCCGATCTGGCCGGGCTCCAGCCGGTCGCTCCGACAGGTCCGCCCGTCGAGGCGGGCCAGACCGTCCGTCGTCCGATCAGCCCTTGACGCCACCCAGGGTCAGCCCGGCGATGAAGTGCCGCTGCATCAGGAAGAACATGGCGACCGGCGGCAGCGCCGCGACGATCGAGCCGGCCGAGATCAGGTGCCACGAGCCGACCCACTGGTCGCCGCGCAGCGACTGCAGGCCGAGGGTGATCGGCTTGGCGCTGTCGCTCGTCACCAGCGCCAGGGCCCAGAAATAGTCGTTCCAGATGAAGGTGAAGACCAGCACCGCCAGCGCCGCCAACGCCGGCCGCACCAGCGGCAGCACGACGTACCAGAACAACTGGAACTCGTTGGCGCCCTCGATCCGCGCCGCCTCGATCAGCTGGTACGGCAGCGCCTTGATGAAGTTGCGCATGAACAGGGTGCAGAAGCCGCTCTGGAACGCGATGTGGAACAGAATCAGGGCATAGACCGTGTCGTACATGCCCAGGCTGATGGTCAGGTTGCGCACCGGGATCATCAGGATCTGGAACGGGATGAAGTTGCCGGCGATGAACATGGCGAACAGCACGATGTTGCCGTGGAAGCGGTACAGCGCCAGGGCGAACCCGGCCATCGTCGCCAGGCCCACGGCGCCGATCACCGTCGGCACGGTGATCACCACGCTGTTGATCAGGTACAGGCCCATCGGCGTGCGCGTGAACACCTCGGTGAAGTTCTCGATCAACAGGAAGTCGGTCGGCCAGCCCCAGTAGTTGCCGGTGGTGATGTCCTCCAGGCTTCGGACGCTGGTCGCCATCACCGCGATCAGCGGCAGCAGCCACAGCACCAGGGCGACCCACAGGCCGACGCGATAGCTGGTCTGGACGGTCGCGGAGCGGGTCCTGATCGGGGTCGGAAACATCGCCCTAACCCGCCCTTCGTTCCGCCCGCAGCGTGCGGGTCAGAACATAGGTGATGTAGACCGCCATGGTGAGGAACAGCACCACCGCCACCGCCGCGCCGTAGCCCACGCGGTGGTTGAGCAGCGATTCCTTGTACATCTTGAAGGCCAGTACCGAGGAGCTGCCATGCGGTCCGCCATCATACGGTCCGCCATTGGTCATGATCGCGACCAGGTCGAAACTGCGCAGCGCGCCGATCACCGTCACCACGATGGCCAGGAACGTCGCCGGGCGCAGCTGCGGCAGGATGATGTGCCACAGCATGGTCCAGCCCTTGGCGCCGTCCAGCCGGCCGGCCTCGATCTGCTCGAGGTCGATGTTGTTGAGTCCGGTCAGGTAGAGGATCATGCAATAGGCCGACTGCGGCCACAGCCCGGCGGCGATGATCGCGAAGGTGACGTAAGTCTCGCTCGACAGCGGCGAGATCGACGGCATGCCAAAGAAACCGAGCACGACGTTGAGGATGCCGTTGGCCGGGTCGTAGAACCAGCTGAACACCAGCCCCACGACGACCTGTGAGATCACGAGCGGAAAGAAGAACAGCGACTTGACCAGCCGGATTCCCCAGACCGACTGGTTGAGGAACAACGCCACCGCCAGCCCGATCACCGGCGCCAGCATGAAGAACACCAGCCAGTAGACGTTGTTGACGATGGCGGTCCAGAACTCCGGATCGTAGAGGATCAGCTCCTCGTAGTTGCCGAAGCCATAGGGCTCCATCTCGCCGCTCCCGTCCCACTGGTAGAAGCTGGTCCGGACGCTCTGGATGATCGGGTAGACCACAAAGACGGCGAACATGATCAGCGCCGGCGCCAGGAACACGACCGGCGCCAGGCGCATTTGGTTGCGCTGCAGGAATGTGAAGGTAAGCCTGGCGGGCGCCACCAGCGGCGTCTTGCCGCGTCTGTGAATCTCGGCCATATCGGCGTCCCCGGGGAGTGGGAGGAGAAGGGGAGCGGGAACCGGACCGTCGGCCGATCGGCGGACTCGGCGCGGCGACAACTCGACGCGGCAGACCCCTTACAGCCTGCCGGACGCATTGTCCAGGCTCATCCGAACTCGTCAAGTCTTTTCAATTTTTGCGAATATTTTGTTTGTACCATCAGGTCGGAAATGTCCGCTCTCGCGCGAAAAGTCCCCAAATCTACAGAGGAATTTGAAGCGCTGCCGCGATGGCACGAGGCGATTCTGAACGGTGGTGAATAAAAAATCGGGTATTTCGCTTTCGATAACTTGCCGATATATTCGTCCCCTTGGCGCGCCGCCGGACGGGCGCCTAACGGCCGCGAAACACCGGCGGGCGCTTTTCCACGAAGGCGGTGACGCCTTCGCGGAAATCCTCGGTCAGCGTCGACGCGACGAACTCCGCGCACTCCGCGCTCAGCTGTGCCGCCAGGTCGCGGTCCAGCGCGCTGCCCAGCAGCCGCTTGGTGCGCCCGTAGGCGGCGGTCGGCCCCCGCGCCAGCCGCCCGGCCAGCCGCGCGGTCTCGGCGGCCAGGTCGGCCGCCGGCACGGCGCGGTTGATCAGGCCGATGCGCGCCGCCTCCTGCGCGCCGAAGCGGTCGCCCAGCAGCGCGATTTCCATGGCGCGTTTCAGCCCGACGGCACGCGGCAGGTGATAGGTCGAGCCGCCGTCCGGGCTGGTGCCGATGTGGCAATAGGCCAGCGTGAACACCGCGTCGTCGGCGGCCAGCACCAGGTCCGCCGCCAGCATGAGGCTGACGCCGAACCCGGCGCAGGCGCCCTGGACCGCCGCGACGACCGGCTTGGCCATGCGCCTGAGCGATTCGATCGAGGCGTGGACGCGGCCGATGGTCAGCTCGAACGTCGCCTGGCGCTCGTCCGGCGGCAGCGCGCCGACCGTCCGCAGGAACGTCTTGACGTCGCCGCCGGCCATGAAGCTGTCGCCGGCGCCGCGCAGCACCAGGCAGCGGATGGCGTCGTCACGTTCCACGGCGATCAGCGCCGCGTGCAGGGCGTCGATCATCGGCTCGTCCAGCGCATTGAGCGCCGCCGGCCGGTTCAGCGTCAGGGTGGCGACCGCGCCCTCGACGGTCAGCAGCACGGTTTCGGTCTTGGCCATGGTCCCTCTCGTCGGCGTTGGCGATTGCGGCTAGTATCCCTTTGAATCTAGTGTGATTCAGCTTCCGAAGTTCGGTACATGATATGTGCCGAACTTCGGAAGCTGAATCACACTAGTACGGGTCTTCAGACGTCGTATTCCGGCGCCGTCCGATCGTCGATGAACAGGTCGGGCAGCAGCGCCGCGCCGGGCTTGACCGCATAGCGCTCCAAATCGGTGATCCCCGCCGCTGCCAGCACCTCGTCGTCGATGAAGAAGTTGCCGCTGCAGGTCGCGCCCGGGCGGGTCAGGATCGCGTGGGCGGCGTCGGCGACGATGTCCGACCTGCGCCCGTTGTCGCCGCTGACGCCGGGAATCATCGTCAGCGCGGCGGTGGCGATCAGGGTGCGCGGCCACAGCGCGTTGACCGCCACGCCGCGGCGGTCGTCGGTCGCCGCGAACTCCGCCGCCATCCCCAGCACGCACATGCTCATGCCGTACTTCGCCATGGTGTAGGCGGCGTGGTGCTTGAACCAGCGAGGCGCCATGCTGAGCGGCGGCGCCAGGTTGAGGATGTGCGGGTTGTCCGCCTTCAGCAGGTGCGGCAGGCAGGCCCGGCTGACGCAGAAGGTGCCGCGCGCGTTGACCCCGTGCATCAGGTCGAAGCGCCGCATCGGCGTGTCCAGCGTGCCGGTCAACATGATCGCGCTGGCGCTGTTGACGCAGATGTCGATGCCGCCGAACGCCGCCACGGTCTCGCCGACCGCCTCGTCGACCCGGCCGTCGTCGCGGATGTCGACGACCAGCGGCAGCGCCCGGCCGCCGGCCGCCTCGATCTCCGCCGCCGCGCTGTGGATGGTGCCCGGCAGCTTCGGGTGCGGCTCGGCGGTCTTGGCGGCGATGGCGATATTGGCGCCGTCGCGGGCGGCGCGCAGCGCGATCGCCAGGCCGATGCCGCGGCTGGCGCCGGTGATGAACAGGGTCTTGCCGTTCAGGTCGGCCATGACGCGGTCCTCGACGGGTGTCCGCCGCACCTTAGGCTGAGGCCGGCCGGTTCCGCTAGCCCGCACCTATTGCGCTGGCCGACACCGCGCCGGGGTGCCGCGGCGAACAGAGTTACCTTTTGTTAACTGTGTTTTCACGATCTTGTGCGCAAGGTCGTGGTCGTGGTTGACGAAGGGGCCGCCGGTGGCGCGCGGACGACACATGGTTGAGCACGCTGGTCTGCCCATGGCGAGGAGCCTGCCATGGCGGCGGTGATGAAGCGGTCGGCGGACACCAACGCCGAGCGGTCGGATACGCTGGCGCGTCTGCTGATGTCGCTCAGCGTGCTCGACACGCTGCCGACGGCGGACGAGTTGACCGTCTATCTGCAGCGGGCGCTGGGCCAGACGCCCGGCGTGGCGGCGGTGCGGGTCACCCTGCCGGCGTCGGACGGCGACGGTGTCGTCAGGTTCGGCGCCACCGCCCTCCACCAGGACTGGTGCCTGCCGCTGAAGACGGCGAAGACCGAATACGGCCATCTGTGGATCACCGAGGACCGCAGCGGCCGTTTCCGCGACTACGTCGCCGTCTTCCAGAACATCGCCAACGTCATCGCCCTGGAGCTGGAAAAGCGCCAAGTGCTCGACGCCCTGAAGCGCGCCAACGACGCGCTCTCGCGGTCGCACGACTCGCTCGAGGCGCAGGTGTCGGTGCGCACGGCGGAGCTCCAGGCGGCCAACCTGGAGCTGCGCGAGCGCGAGGGCGAGCTGCGCCTGGCCAAGGAAACCGCCGAGATCGCCAGCCGCTCGAAGAGTGAATTTCTCGCCAACATGAGCCACGAGCTGCGCACGCCGCTGAACGCCATCATGGGCTTCGCGGAGATCCTGGCGACCGAGATCTTCGGTCCGCTGGGCGATCAGCGCTACCGCGAATACGCCGCCGACATCCACGAAAGCGGCGGCCACCTGCTGACCCTGATTACCGACATCCTGGACCTGTCGAAGATCGAGGCCGGCAAGTTCGATCTGGTCGAGCAGATCGTCGACGTGCCCGAGCTGGTCGACGCCGCGGCGCGCATCGTCGGCGGCCGCGTTGCCGCCGCCGGGCTGGATCTCAGGACCGAGCTGGCCGACGGGCTGCCGCGGCTGCGCGGCGACCAGCGCGCGCTCAAGCAGATCCTGATCAACCTGATGTCCAACGCCGTCAAGTTCAGCGACCAGGGCGGCGTCATCCGGGTGCGCGCGGAATCGTTGCCCGACCGCAGGCTGCGCCTGTCCGTCACCGACACCGGTATCGGCATCCCCGAGGCGGCGGTGGCGCGGGTGATGGCGCCGTTCGAGCAGGTCGACTCGTCGCTGGTGCGCAAGCGCCAGGGCACCGGTCTGGGCCTGCCGATCGTCGGCGCGCTGGTCGAGCTCCACGGCGGCGCCTTCAAGCTCGACAGCACCGTCGGCGTCGGCACCACCGCCGAGGTCATCCTGCCGGCATGGCGGATGCAGCGCGACGATCCGGCCCCCGCGGCGATGGCGCGGGCCGACGACGCCGCCTGACCGGGCGTTTAATTACAGCGATTTCAGGATGTCGGCCGGCTGCCGGTTGGCGTACGCGCTCTTCCCGACCTTGTCGATCATCGTCGCCTGGTAATGGGCGCCGAACAGGTCGCTGTTGGACAGCCGCAGCTTCTTGCCGACCAGGTCGCCGAAGCTGCTGACCGGGTCCCATTTCAGCACCACGTTGAGCACGTTGGCGGAATGGAAGTCGTATCCCTTGCCTGACAGCTTCTTCGCCATCGAGTCGACGCCCGGTGCGTTGAAGGTCACCCCCAGCGCGACGGTGTGCGCCGAGACCAGTTGCGCCAGGCCGCCGCCCAGGGAATGGCCGGTGACGATGATCTTGTCGAGGCTCTTGGTGGCATCCGCGCGCTTGAACAGGTTGAGCGCCGGGAAGAACTGATCGGGGACGTTGCCGACGCCGATGTTCAGGTCGGCCTTGATGTCCTCCCAGTCCTCGGTGCCGCGGTAGGCGACCACCCACTGGTCGCCGGCCTCGTAGATCGCCCCTTGGAAACCGGTGGAATGCTCCATCACCGCGGCGTCGGCCAGCCGCTTGAACCGCTTGCCCTGGTTCGACTTGCGCGCCTCCGGATCGGCCGGGTTGGCGAAGTAGATGTGGTTGGCGATGTGGGCGAGGTCGAGCAGGGTGATCATGCGGTTTCTCCTTCTCCAGGATGCCGGTGTCGCCGGTGGACCTGATGGCGGTGCCGATGAGGGGTCCCTGGACAGCACCGGCGGTCCGACTGTGACGGCGCTCACCGCCACGATAAGGCCGAAGATCGTAGCAGCGCTAGGGTCGAGGCGGTCCTGCCCTGTCGGCGCGACGGCGCCGCGCAGACCGTGGCCGGTGTGAGACGTGCGGGCTGGCGGACCGGGCGCCACGCGTCCACGTCCCTCCCGGTAAACGGCTTGGAAACCGATTGGCCGTTACCCTGGCGTTTTGGCCATCGCCGGGGAAGGGACCATGCAGTCATTCATCGCCACCACGCTGGTGTGGATCGTCGCGCAGCTCGGCTACGGCGGCGCGCTGCCGCCGCCGCGGGTGCAGATCGTGGCGCCGGCCCAGCTGATGGAGATCGCCGCCGCCGGCGACCCGTCGATCCAGGACTTCATCGACCAGCACAACGCCAACCTGGGCGGTCTCTACATCCCCGGCAGCGGCACCATCTACCTGCCCCAGGACTTCAACTTCCATGCCTTCGACGACAAGGTAACGCTGGTCCATGAGATGGTGCACTACGCCCAGGACCGGCTCGGCATCCGCGGGCCGGCCTCGGGCCTGGAGAGCCAGGCCTACGAGATCCAGTACCGCTGGCGCGACGGCAACCAGGGCGCCAACCGCACCGGCACCGCCAACGACACCTATTCGACCGGCGGCTCCGGCACCCGCCAGGTCCACACCTTCGGCAACCGGTAGGCGCAGCCCGCCACGTCATCCCCTCTCCCTTCGCGGGCGAGGAACGCCGACATGATCCGTTGGACCATTGGATACAGGACGCCGGCGGCGGCTCGCGGCGACGAAGGCGGCGGCCGACACCGATCTGGCGAAACCGCCCCGTGTCTGCTAATCCTGCACCCCGCGTCCCCGTAGCTCAGTCGGATAGAGCATCAGATTCCTAATCTGGGGGTCGCAGGTTCGAATCCTGCCGGGGACGCCAACTAAAGCCCGCAAGTCCAATGACTTAGCGGGCTTTCTCTTTGCCCGGATGCCGCAATCCATGTCGCATCTACTCGGAACAAGTAGCAAGGATTTCCGCCAATTTTGGAGGGCTGCGGTTACTGG
>JAZFQW010000259.1:0-5813 GCA_036445335.1 Alphaproteobacteria bacterium
ACGTCAGGATCGGCGGTCGCGACGGCGACGACGCCGGACCGCCCTGGCAAGCTATCGACCACCGGTTCCGCTGGCTGCACGACTATGTCGGCGCCGGCGACGGGACCCCGGCGCCGATCGACGAGACCGTCGCGCAACTGGCCAACATCTACCGGCGGCTCAACGACGCGCTGCACTCTCCGGATCCGGATGGCGCGCTGCAGGAGCTGATCGCGAGCGGAGCGCTGCGGCCCTTGAACCAACACACCGACCAGTTGGCGGCAGACTACGGGGAAGCGGTATCGGCCCAGGTTGGGCGCATCGCGGCCAGCGTCACGGAGGTCGCGGCCGGCGGTGCCCTGCAACAAATTCGCGACGCCTGGCGGGCCGACGTGCTGCCGACCTGCACCGCCGCCCTGAACGGCCGGTATCCGCTCGACCGCGCCAGCCGAACCGATGTCAACCTGGACGATTTCAGCCGGCTGTTCGCGCCGGGCGGGATGATTGACGCGTTCTTCCAGGCCCATCTGCGCGAGCTTGTCGACACCTCGCGGCGCCCATGGCGCATGGCCGGGGCCGACATCGGCATCGCCGAGGGGTCGCTGCGGCAGTTCGAGCACGCCGCGATGATCCGCGACGCCCTGTTCGCCGGAGGCGGCGGGCCGTCGGCGCGGTTCGAGATAACCCCAGTCGGACTCGACGCCAGCGCCGTTCGGGTGCTGTTGGTCGTCGACGGCCAATCCCTGGAATACGCCCACGGAGCGCCCCGGCCCACCGCCATGCAGTGGCCGGGCCCGGGGGCCGGGCTGTCGCGCCTGAGCTTCGCCCCGCAACTGCCCGACGGATCCTCGAGCGTCAGCCACACTGGGCCCTGGTCCCTGTTCCGGCTGCTCGACCAGGGCAGGGTTCAGGGCACGGGGCTGCCCGACCGGTTTTCAGTCACGCTGGGGGTCGGCGGGCGGACCGCGACCTTCGACGTGCGCGTCGGCAGTGTGTTCAATCCGTTCACGCTCACGGCCCTGGAGCGCTTCCGCTGCCCGAGCCTTTAGCCTGTCGCCCGGCCTACACGTCTCGGATTCCCTCCGCCGGTTCGATCCTCGACGCGCGGTAGCCGGCCCAGCCCGAGGCGGCGACGGCGAAGGCCAGAGTCGCGATCAACGAAACCGCAATATGCTGTGGCAGCAGGCGACAGATCGTCTCGCCGCCGCTCAGGCTGGTGCGGAACAGCGAGTTCAGCGTGGCGGCGAACGCGAAATACACCAGGATCGCCAGGCCGCCGCCCGATAGCGCCGTCAACACCGCCTGGACGATCGGAAAGCACACGACGCCGGCGGTCGGCAGTCCGATCAGTCGCAACACGCTCAATTCCTTGCGCTTGCGCTCCACATTGGCCAGCAGATTGGCGGCCAGCGAGGCGAGAAAACCGGAAATGCCGCACAGCGCGATCAGCCAGAATACCCGGGTCAGGTTGCGATCGAGCAGCTGCATGGACTCGATCTCGCTGGCCCTGGTGCGGGTCTCGATCCCCATTTCTTCCAGCGCGTCGCGCAACGCCGCGACCTCGTAAATCGACCGCGCGTAGAGCCGGAACCGGGCATAGATCCGCGGCGTCCCGGCCGCCGTCTCCCCCGGCCAGTCAAGCGCCGCCACCGCTACGCCGTCGCGGTAGTCCTCGGTTGACACTAGAAGGTCGAGCGTAACGAAGGCCGCCTCGTCGCCGAACGCGGCCTCCGTCGCCACGCCGACGACGCTCAGCGGCAATTCGACAGACTGCTCCTGCCCGGCCCGGCGCCGGGTGACCATAGCAAGCACAGTGTCGCCGGCTCGCACCTCCAGGGCTCGCGCCGCCGCCTCGCTCAGTACGATCTCGTCGAGCCCCGCTGGAGTGGCGGAAACCGACGTCAGCAATGGGTCGCCGGGTCCGGTCGGGATCATCTGCAGCCCGCGCACCGCCACCGACGACGACGCCGGATTACGCACCAGTGTAAGGCTGGCGGCGATGCTTCTGGTGTTGGGCACGATGAACGCGACCGGCGGCAGCGCGGCGGCCCGCTCGAAGAACGCGGCGTCGTACCACCCGCTGCCGACAGCGGCGATCTCGCGGTTGCGCGGGTCCTCGACCAACCGCCGGGCGATGGTGTCGATGAGGCCGAACTTGAGCCCGAACAGGACCAGAAGCGGCGCCAGCACGGCCATCAACGCCAGCACGAAACAGACCGAAACCCGGCGCTCGTAGATGAAGTCCCGATAGGCCAACCGGACCGCCTGGCGAAGGCGTGCGTCTGCCATCTCCTCAGTTCCAGAAGTATGAGCGATTGACGCTGTCGCCACTTTCGAGCCGATGCTCGATCACCTGCAGGCCGGCGTCGGCGATACGGTCCCAGTCGTGGCTGACGATCACCGCCGTGATGCCGAGCCGCTCGACGGTATCGACGAAGACCCCGAAGATCGTGTCCGCGGCGATCGGATCGACCGACGCGGTCGGCTCGTCGGCCAGCACGACGGCGGGTCGGTGCGCGAGCGCCCGGGCGATGGCGACCCGCTGGCGTTCGCCGACCGAAAGCGTTTCGGGCCTGTTGTCCAGGTAGCGGGCGATGCCCAGCCGCTCGGCCAGGGTGTCGACGGATTGGTCGACGCGCCGCCCCAGCAGGCGACCCGGCAACGCGATGTTCTCGCGCACCGTCAGGAACGGCAGCAGACCGCCGGTCTGCAGCACATAGCCAATATGAGCGCCGCGCAACAGCGTCAGGCCATCGCTGTCGCCGTTGCGCCAGAGCGCGGCCAGATCGGCCTCGACGCCGTCATCGGGCGCGAAGGTGAAGCGCTCCGCCGCATCGGGCCTGAGGGTCGTGGCGAGCAGGTCCAGCAGCGTGCTTTTGCCGCAGCCGCTGGCGCCGCGGACAACCAGCACTTCGCCGCGATGGATCAACAGGTGCGGAACGCTGAGCTCGAACGACGTGCCGGCGCCATAACGTGCCTTGCTGACGCCGCGCAACGCGTAAATCGGCTGACCGGCGGCCATGGCGGGCTAGGGACCTGTCCGAGTGATGCTTATGGGCAGTACCGCGTTTTCAAGGGCTTGGGCTGGGATGGCGTCGCGTGGCGATGCCGGGCGCATCGCGAGCGGCGCCAGACGACGTCCCAAGCCCTTGAACACGCGGCCCTGCGGGTGGACCAGGGATACACGAGTGCGGCGTCGCGGACGCTTGACGATGCGCCCGGCATCGCCGGCGCGCCCGCTCCTGACACAAGCGCCTCCCTGGTCGATGCTGCCCATAAGCATTACTCGGACTGGCTCCTACGGCAACGCATCCAAGGGGATCGGGTAGACCGCATCGCCGCGGACGCGGTCGACGCCCAGGGCAATCCACAGATCGGTGTCGTCGTGCAGATCCTCGTACAACACCAGCTTGGCCTCCAGATCGTCGAGGAATTCGCGCTGCTGGCCGAAACTCCAACTCAGCCAGTCGTCCTCGGTGAGCTCCATGATCCGGCTCTGATAGGGCAGATCCTCCAGATACTCGCCGACCAGCCCCAGGTCGGCCAACCGGCGCACGTCGCCGCTGGCGATGTCCTCGGGACGGCGGCTCATCGCCGCGGCGGCGCTCTGCAGCTGCCGAAAGAAGTCGCGCGGCGCAATACGCGTCTGTTCCGCCGCCTCGATGATCGCCAGCAGCGTCGCCTGCAGGTCGCTGAGCTGGTTCTTGGTGATCAGGACGCGGACTTCCAGGGTCTTCAGCGACGGATTGATCAGGTCGCGATCGGCCACCCACGAGTCGAACAGGCGCGGCACCTCGGTGCCCGCGGCGCGTCCCAGATAGGCGAGCTGCATCGCCCGTCCGATCATCGCGGTCCTGGCCTCCAGTTCGTTCGCCGCCTGATCCGCCCCGGCATCGGGCGGGTCCGGCGTCACGTCGGTCAGCCTGCCCTCGGCGGCGGTCGCGACCTGGCTGACCAGGGCGCCGGCCAGACCGTCGACGCGGTCGCCGAACGTGTCCAGCGCGCCGGCCTGTACCCCGTAGTACAGGCTGCCGACATTCGGCCAATGGCTCAGCGCGGTGTACTGACCGGCGGCGTATTCGTGATTCTGTCGCCCTTCGGGCGTCAACAGGTGCAGCGCGAAGATCGCGATCCCATTCTCCTGGGCAAGTAGACGGACCTGCCCGCCGCCCCGTCTGGTGGCACTGAACGGATCGTCTGCAGCGCGTGCGCCGGCGTCGGTGATCAAGACGATGAATCGGCCGCCATAGCCGGTCCAGTCGATGTCGCGGATCGCCGCCAGAACGCCGGCATAGGCGTCCTCGTTGAAGCCGCGGCTGGACACCGAAGCCGGCTCGACCCGGGCGATCTGGTTGAAGAACGTCGCCTCGCTGCGGCCGTCGTCCAGATTGGCGTAGACCTGCGAGACGTATTCCAGCCCTGGAGTGGTGGTCAGATCGTCGCGATACGCCACCAGCCCAAAACTGACGCGGTCGCCCCACGGCGACCCGGCGAGCTGGCGATAGATGCTGCGCACCGCCGTCCGGGTCCGCTCGATGTAAGGCCCCATCGAAGTGGTGGTGTCGACTACGAACACCACGCCGGCGCGATAACCCTGCATCAGGTCGCCTTGCGACTCCACCAGCTCGACGGCCAGACCGCGTTTCAGCGGGTCGTCGACCGGTTCGTGCAGGGTCGCCGCCGCGACCTGCAGCACCAGGCTGGAGAACCCCGTTTCGAAATAGGCGTAGTCGTAGTCGAGGATCGGCAGCAGATAGAAATTCTCGGTCAGGTCGATGTGCGTGGCGGGCTCGATCGACACCAGCGGCGAGTCCGCCGGCACCGCGCCGCGGGAGACACTGTCGCGGTAGCCGTCGACCGTCGGCACCAGCATCTCCGACTCGATGAGGTCCAACAGGTAGTCACGGTCACGAAAGAACAGCGCGCGGTCGCGATTGACGGGGTTGGTGAACGCCACCGTCAGCGTCTGTTTCCAATCGATCGCCATTGCCGCCGGCATCCAGCCGACCGGCAGGCCGGTGCTGGCCGGCCCCACCTCGATCCAGTCGCTCCCGTCCGCCAACCGCCGGTCATAGACGAAAAACATGCTGAGCGGCTGCACGTCGGCCGAGGCCGGCGCATTGCCGTCGGGCGCGACGTGGATCGCCGCGCCGGGCCGGGTCAGCACCCGCTGGTACAGGCTGGACTTGCCGTCCATCAGCAGCGCCGTGCGCTCCTGGGCGATGGCGCCGCGCCACGGCACCGCGACGATCCACAGCGAAGCCAGCAGGCAAAGCGCCAATCCGGTAGTAGCGGTCGATACCCGCCGACCACGGCGCGCACCCGAACGCCCATCGGCACCTCCGGTTCCGGCCGAACTCGGCACTTTCCGCCAGATCGTCACGACACAGTCCCCATGCGCACCAATGCTATTGCGGTTGGCCGAGATTGCGAAGCCGCTCGGCGGCATCCGGATCGCCGAGGTCCGCCGCCCGATGATACCATTGCCGCGCCTTGTCGGGATTGGCCGCGCTGAACGCCGTGGGCACCTGCCCCCAAAGCCGCGGATCGTACATCTGGCCGACTGCCAGCGCCGACTCCGCGTGGCCGCGCTTCGCCGCCTCCTCCCACAGCGGCAGCGCAGAGTCCGGGTCAGAGCGCTCGTCGTGGAACAGCCGCGCCACGGCAAAGATGTCCTCGGCGGCGCAGGTGGTGACTACCGACTGCAGGTACTCATTCAGGTGCTCCCTGGTCATCGCCGCCTCCGGTCGTGGACAGTCGCCGGTCGTTGTGCCCTCGGGAGCCAGTTCGGCAAGGCATTCAAGCTCGGCCAGCCGGCTTGCCGCGAAGGCGTC
>JAZFQW010000260.1:0-10064 GCA_036445335.1 Alphaproteobacteria bacterium
TCGGGGAAGGCGCTCGCGGCTGGTCCGGTCAGCCGGGCGGCGATCGTCAACGACTCGCCGCCGGGGCGGAAGTCCGCCAGCAGCCGCCGCGGATCGGGATTGATCCGTACCGCGTCGGCGTCGATCAGCATCGACTCCGGGCTGGACCAGATCAGCGGGGTCAACGCGGTGGTGGCGCCGTCGATCGGCTCCAGGACCCCGGCGCTAGCCAGGTTGAGCCGGTCGAGCCGCGCGGTGATCCGGTCGCGCCGGTCCAGATTGTCGGTGTCGAACCGCAGCCACGACAGATAGTCGACGGTGTCGTAACGGCCGGCGGCGGCGACATTGACCCGCGCGGCGGCGCGCGCGTCGCCGACGACCACGTCGGGCAGAAGCGAAACGCCCCAACTGTCGGCGAATCCGTCGAGACCGGAGTGGCTCGGCGCGAACAGCTCCTGCGGTGGCCGCCGCCGCGCCTCGGCCTCCGACAGCGGATCGACGAAGACGATCGCCGCGCCGCCGGCCATCAGATACTGGTCGACGGCATAGGCCGTCGCGGCCGGCAGGTCGCGCGGGTGAACCACCATCAGCGCGTCGATGTCCTCGTCGATCGCCGCCGCGTCGGGCCGAATGGCGCGCACGTCGAACAGCTCGGTCAGCCGTACATAGGCCGCGAAGGGCCGCAGCATCGCCCCCGGGCCCTGGCCGGGCGCCATCCCGCCGGCCAGCGGCAGTCCCGACAACAGGCCGATGCGCGCCTTGATCGGCGTTGCCAGCGCCAGGATCGTCCGGGTCAGCTCGTACTCCAGCTCGGCGTCTCGGTCGGGCTGGAAGAACGCGATCACCTCCTCGTCGTCGACGCTGTTGGTGCCGACCAGCCCGAAATAGGCCGGTTCGCCGCCGGCCTCGACCGGCACCCCTGCCAGGCCGTAGCCGACCGCGCGGTCCTCGTCGTCGGTGAACGGCCGCGGATCGTGGATCTCGAGAACGATGCCGCCAGCGGCGGCGGACTCGTACTCCCGCAGCAGCTCGCGCACCCGCGCCGCGAACGCGGCGAGGCCGGGCAGCTCCGCGCCCAGCCGTTCGCTGTAGTACAGCCGCAGGGTGATCGGCTCGCCGATCATCGCCAGGACCGCGCCGGTGGCGGGGCTCAGGGTGTAGGTGCCGCGGTCGGTCAGGTCGAGCCGGGCGCCCTTGAGCGCTTGAAAGGCGAAGACATTGGTCGCGACGAACAGCACGGCGGCCAGCACCAGCGCCAGGCCGGCGGTGGCGAGCCTGCGCGCCTCGGTACTCGGTGTCGCCATGGCCGCCTACGCCGCCTTCCGCAGGTCCAGGACCAGCGCGTTGACGAACAGGAAGAACACGATCGCCGAGCCGAAGAAGACCAGGTCGCGCAGGTCGATGACGCCGCGCGCGATCGAATCGAAGTGGGCCAGAAAGCTGAACGAGGCCAGCGTGTCGATCAGTCCCGGCGGCACCCGGCCGGTCGCCAGCGACAATGCCGCCGGAGCGCCCATCGCGGTCAGGCCGAAGCAGACGGCGACCGCCAGCACGAAGGCGATCGCCTGGCTCTTGGTCGTCGCGCTGACCGCCGCGCCGACCGCCAGATAGGCCCCGGCCATCAGCAGGCTGCCCAGATAGCCGGCCAGGATCACCCCATGGTCGGGCGATCCCAGATAGCCGACGGTGATCCACATCGGGACGGTCAGGGCCAGCGCGATGGCGCTGAACGCCCAAGCCGCGAGGAACTTGGCGACCACCGCCTGACCGAGGCCGATCGGCAAGGTCAGCAGCAGCTCGATGGTGCCGGATCGCCGTTCCTCCGCCCACAACCGCATCGACACCGCCGGCATCAGCAGCAGGTAGAGCCACGGATGGAAGGCGAAGAAGGGCTGCAGATCGGCCTGGCCGCGGCGGAAGAAATCACCGACATGAAAGGTCAGCGTGCCACTCAGCCCGAGGAAGATTATGATGAAGACATACCCAACGGGCGTGGCGAAATAGCTCGCGAGCTCCCGCTTGAAGGTGGCCCATGCCGCCCGCATGGCGATCAAGCCTCGGCCGCGCCCGGGTGCCGGCCGTCCAGTGTGATCGCGCGGAACACCTCGTCCAACCGCCCGCTCGCCGATCGTGCCGCCAGCCCCGCCGGGGTGTCGTCCGCCAGCAGCCGGCCGCGCGCGATGATGATCGCGCGGCTGCACACCGCCTCGACCTCCTCCAGAATATGGGTGCAGATGATGATCGCCTTGTCGGGCGCCATCTGTTCGATCAGGCGGCGGATCTGGTACCTCTGGTTGGGGTCCAGGCCGTCGGTCGGCTCGTCCAGGATCAGGACGTCGGGATCGTGCAGCAACGCGGCGGCCAGCCCGACCCGGCAGCGGTACCCCTTCGACAGGGTGTCGATCGGTTGGCGCATGACCTCGTCCAGGCCGGTCTTGGCCGCCGCCGCGGCGACCGACCGCCGCGCCGGCAGGCCGCGCAACTCCGCGACGAAGGTCAGGAAGCCGGCCGGCGTCATATCGGGGTAGGACGGCGCACCCTCGGGCAGATAGCCGAACCGGGCGCTGGCCGCGACCGGCCGCTCCTGCACGTCGATCCCGCAGATCCTGGCGCGCCCGTTCGACGGCGGCAGGAAGCCGGTCACCATCTTCATCGCGGTCGACTTGCCGGCGCCGTTGGGGCCCAGAAGACCCACTACGTCGCCCTTGCCGACCGAGAAAGAGACATCGTCGACGGCCAGGATCGGGCCGAACCGGCGGGTCAGATTCTCAATCGCGATCATCGCGTCCGTCATGGGTTTCGGACCTTCCAGGGGACGGTCGAGCGGCATCATAGTCGAGCCGCCGGCAAAGAAAAGTGACACATGGTCGTGTTCACATCTCCGGCTGTGCGCCGTACCGCCGCCAGTGGGATTGGTGCCGGCGATGGACGGTCGAGCGCCGCGCAGACCGCGGCCAGTGTGAGAAATGCCGGCTAACCGTCGGCAAAGAAAACCGGCATCGATCTCATATCGGACATTGCCATGTTCCGCCGGCAGGTGTGCTATATCGCCGATTCTTCACCGGCTCGACACCGTGCCGGACGTGCGCCATCGAAGGGAACCGGCCATGACGAGCAGGAAACCGCGGCAACCCCGCACCCGGATCACCCGGACGCTCACCGATCGCGACATCGTCACCGATGGCAAGATCGGCCGGCGCAGCCTGCTGCGGTTGGTCGGCGCCAGCGTCGTCGGCGCCACGGCCACGGCGACGGGGTGTGTTCCGACATCCGGCCTGACCGATGCCGATACCGGCCGCTTCGCCGATGTCGCCGGCGGCGGACGCGGGGCACCGGCCCGCAGCGGCCTGACCGACGGCGACGCCGGCCGGTATGCCGACCCCGCCGGCGGTGGCCGCGGCCGCCGCGTGACCGACAACGATGCGGGCCGCTATGCCGACGCCGTGGGGGTCGGCCGTGGCGCCGATCCCGTCGACAATGATGGGGGCCGCTACGCCGACCCGGTCGACCGCGACTGATCGCGGCGGCGCCGACACGCGGCGACAGCGCTCAATCGGCGTCACGGCGACTCAACCGACCCGCGGGGCCAGGCCATGACGGCATCGGACTATTCGCTGCGCTGGATCATCGATCCGGTCGATCCGGCGGCGTTCTTCGGCGAGCACTGGGAGGCGGCGCCGCTGGTGGTGACGCGCGGCCGGCCGGACTATTTCGCCGGCCTGTTGTCGCTGGCGGACATCGACCGGGTGATCACCACGATGAACCTGTGCCACCCGGACATCACCATGGTGAACGCGGCGCAGGAAGTCGGAGGCAGCCAGTACACCTATCGCAGCGGCATGATCGACGTCGCCAAGTTGTACCAGCTGTTCGCCGACGGCTCGACGATCATACTGCCGCAGCTGCACACCAGGGCGCCGTCGCTGGCGGCGTTCTGCCGCGCGCTGGAACGCGAATTCAGCGCCCGGTTCCAGACCAACATCTACCTGACGCCGGGCAACGCCCAGGGCTTCAAGCCGCACTACGACACCCACGACGTGTTCGTGCTGCAGATCGCCGGCACCAAGCATTGGCGGATCTACGAGACTCCGGTGGCGCTGCCGCTGAAGGGCCAGCATTTCGATTCGACGTGCCATCCGACCGGCGCCGTGACCCGCGAATTCGACCTGCTCCCCGGCGACACGGCCTACATCCCGCGCGGCATGATGCACGACGCCACGTCCAGCGACGACGTGTCGCTGCACATCACCACCGGGGTGATGGCGGAGACCTGGACCGACCTGCTGCTGGACGCGCTGTCGTCGGTGGCGCTGGAGGATCCCGCCTTCCGCCGGACGCTGCCGGTCGGCTTCGCCGGGCCGGGCGTCGACCGCGACGCGGCGCGGCGGCTGTTCGCCGATCTGGTCGCGCGCTTCGCCGCGGCGGCCGAGTTGGACCCGGTGCTCGACCACTTCGTGGACGACCTGATCTCGACCCGTCATCCGCTGCTGGAGGGTCAGATGGAGCAGCTCGCGCGGCTCGACGGCCTGACGGCGGCCACCACGGTGGGCGCGCGGCCCGAGTTGATCTTCCGCCTCCAGGAGGACGACGAGACGATCCGGATCGATTGCTACGGCAAGCAGATCAGCCTGCCGCTCCACGCTGGCGCGACCGTCCGGTTCGCGCTCGCCACACCGCGATTCGCCGTCGCCGATTTGCCGGACGATCTCGACGAGCCCGGCAAGCTGGTGCTGATTCGCCGCCTGGTGCGCGAAGGGCTGGTGATGCTGTTGTAGGCGCCGGTCGGCACAAACCGGCGCGACCAAATGCCGCCGGCCCGCCAAGACGCGTCAGCGCGAATCGCCATCGCGCCGCGCGGCTAAGCCGCCAGTTTCGCCGCCTTCAGGACCGCCCGAATGGCTATCACGGCGCGATCGAAGTCGGGGTATTTCTGGCCGTCGAGATCGGCCAGGGCCGGGTCCGTGGTATAGAACACCACCTGCATTCCGAGAGTGACGAGATCGCCCACCCGCTCCCCGTCGATAACGACCGCCTGATGACGGAGTGTCATAAAAGTCCCCTGCGCAGGAATCCATCTTTGCACCTGAAACTATATTATAGGCGAAATTGCGGCATTGGGCTGCGTCATATCGCGCGCAGCGGCACTTGGCCGCGCCGCGCCGCCGGCGATCGGCGGCCATGACCGCGCGGCGCCCAATGGTCCGGGGATTGGTCAGGCACATCCGTCTCGCCAGCGGGCTGGTGTTGTTCGCCTTCGTCGTCTGTCATCTCGCCAACCACGCGCTCGGGCTGATCTCGCTCGATGCGATGAACGCCGGCCTGGAGGTGTTCCGGAAGGTCTGGCGCAACCCGGTGGCGTTGGCGCTGCTGGCGGCGGCGCTGCTGAGCCATATCGTGCTGGCGATGCGGTCGATCTATCGCCGGCGCACCCTGCGGTTGCGGCCCTGGGAATGGGCGCAGGTGGCCGTCGGCCTGCTGATCCCGCTGATATTGTTCGAGCACATCCTCGGCACCTTCGTCTCCTCCGCGGTGTTCGACGTCGACGTCGACTACGTCTATCTGCAGACGATCTACTGGGTCTCCCGGCCCTTCGTCGGCGTCGAGCAGGCGGTCCTGCTGGTGCTGGTCTGGGTGCACGGCTGCATCGGCCTGCATTTCTGGCTGAGCGTGAAGCCGTGGTACGGCCGGGCGCTGCCCTATCTCTACGCCGGCGCGCTGCTGGTCCCGGCGCTGTCGCTGGCCGGCTACGTCGCCTCGGGCTTCGAGATGCGGGCGCTGGCCGAGCAGGACGGCGTCGTCGAGCAGGTGTTCCGGCGGGCTAATTTCTCCAGCGAGATGGCCGCCTTCGTCGCCGACGCCACCACCGCGGTGCGCGCCGGCTTCGTCGCGCTGATCGCGCTGGCGCTCGGCGGGCGGTGGTTGCGACTGGCGATCCGCCGCGCCGCCGGGGTGCCGCGGATCACCTATCCCGAAGGTCGGACGGTCGACTTGAGGCCCGGCGCCACCGTGCTGGAGACCAGCCGCGCCGCCGGCATACCGCACGCCTCGGTGTGCGGCGGGCGTGGGCGCTGCTCGACCTGCCGGGTGCGGGTCGCCGCCGGCGCCGCCGAGTTGCCGGCGGCGGCGCCCGACGAGGCCAAGGTGCTGCGGCGGATCGGTGCGCCGCCCGATGTCCGCCTGGCCTGCCAGCTGCGGCCGACCCACGACCTGGAGGTGACGCCGCTGCTGCCCGCCGCCGCGACGGCGCGCGACGGCTTTAGCCGGCCCGGCTACCTGTCCGGGGACGAGCGCGAGATCGCCATCCTGTTCGCCGACCTACGCGGATTCACCACCCTGTCCGACGCTAAGTTGCCCTACGACGTGGTGTTCCTGCTCAACCGCTATTTCGCCGCGATGGGCAAGGCGGTGGAGGATGCCGGCGGACGCATCGACAAGTTCATCGGTGACGGCGTGATGGCGCTGTTCGGCGTGGAGAGCGGCGCGGCGGAGGGCTGCCGCCGGGCGCTGACCGCGGCGCGCGGGATGTCGGTGCAGCTCGACGAGCTGAACCGCGCGCTGGCCGACGACCTGCCGGCGCCGCTGCGCATGGGCATCGGCATCCATGTCGGCCCGGCGATCGTCGGCGAGATGGGCTACGGCCGCGCCAAGTCGCTGACCGCGGTCGGCGACGCGGTCAATACCGCGAGCCGGCTGGAGGGGCTGACCAAGGAGTTCGGCGCCCAGCTCGTGGTGTCCGACGCGGTCGCCCGCCGCGCCGGCATCGACCTCACCGCCTTCGAGGCCCGCCGGACCGAACTGCGCGGCAAGAAACGGACCATGAAGGTGCGCGTCCTGGCCTCCGCCCAGGAGGTCCCCGCCGGCGCGTGACGCCGCGGCTGCCATGCGACCGGCGAGCGGCTGCCGGCAGTCAGTTCGCCGCCTGGGTCGACTGGTGGGCTTCGATCGCGGCTTCCAGGTCGCGCAGCTCCTCGCAGCGGAACCGGCAGATGTCGTCGATCGCCGCCAGCTGTTCTTCCGCCTTCTCCAGCCCGCCGAGCTCCAGGCAGAGTTCGCCCAAATACTCCAGCGCCGCGCAGACCGTGGCCAGTATGAGAAGTGCGGGCAAGCGCCCTGCGGAAATGTTCCAGCGCGGCTTCCAGGTTGCCGAGCTTGCGGTTGGCGTAGCCGAGATAATTGTCCGCGTCGTCGTCGGGATCGTCCCGGACCTCCGCTTCGAGCAGAGGCGGCGCCGTGCCGTCCTGCCCGTCGTCGATCAGCTCGGCGGTGCGGCCCGCCGGCGCGCCGAATACGACCGGCGCCGCGGCGACGAGCCCCTTGCCGCCTGCGATGGCCGGCGGCAGAGTGCCCTGTCGATCATGCCGATGATGCGCCGCGCCGTGCCTTGTCGCCCGCCCGGGTGTCGCCGGGCCGCGCCGTGCAGGGGCCGCTTGTATGGTTCAGATACTATTGTCGATAGCACCTGTATTCATCCTGATCATCCTTGGAAATCTACTGCGTCGATACGGCATTCCGGGCACCGAGTTCTGGGATCTCAACGACAGGCTCGTGTACTGGGTTCTCATTCCGTCGCTGCTGTTCCACAAGACCTCGACTCTCAGCCTGTCCGGCGCGCTGGTCGGCCCCTACGCGGTCGTCATTCTGGGCGGCTTCGCGGCGGCGATCCTGTTCGCCCTGGCGGTCGGGCGCGGACTCTCGATGGCGGGGCCGGTCGCCAGTTCGGTCCTCCAGGGCGCCGCCCGTCACAACACCTTCATCGCGCTTGCCGTGGCCGAGCGGCTGCTGGGCGGCGAGGGCCTGGCGCTCGCGGCCCTGGCGACCTCGCTGCTGATTCCGGTCGCCAACGTCGCGGTGGTCGTCTGCATGGTCATGCTGACGAGCCCGAGCCGGAGCGGTGGCATCGCCGCCGCTCTGGCCCGCGATCTGGCGCGCAATCCCCTGATCGTTTCGGTCCTGCTCGGGGTCTCGGTCAACCTGATCGACGTCGGCGAGATCCCGGTCGTCCACGATGTCGCCGACATCCTCGGCCGGGCGGCATTGCCGATCGTCCTGCTGTGCGTCGGCGCCAACATCCGGGTCGTCGAAATGCGCGCGGCGATCGTACCGTTCCTCGCCTCGACCGCCGGCAAGCTGCTGGTTTTTCCGGCGGCGATCGCGGCGCTCGCCACGGCGATCGGCCTGCACGGATCCGCCGCCATCGTCGCCATCGTCTACGGCTCGGTGCCGACGGCGTCGTCGGCCTACACCCTGGCGCGCCGGATGGGCGGCGACGCGCCCCTGATGGCCAGTATCATCACGCTGCAGACGCTGATCGCCTTCCTGACGATGCCGCTGACGATCGTCGCGGCGCAAAGGGCGTTTTCGTAGCCTGGCCCGCACTTCTCATACTGGCCACGGCCTGCGTCGCGTCCGGGCGGTCCGAGCCGCCAGGAGAGGGTCGAAGAGCATAGCAACGCTACGGTCGAGGCCTTCGACGCAGCGGGCGGGCCGCCCGGGCGCGACCCGCAGGGCGGCGCTGTCGCGCCGACCGTGGCCAGTGTGAGAGGTGCGGGCTAGAAGCCCGACCGCGCAACCGGAGTCCGCCATGCCCGAACCGCACCGCATCGTCTCGCTGCTGCCGAGCGCGACCGAGATCGTTTGCGCGCTGGGGGCCGGCGACCGGCTGGTCGGGGTCAGCCACGAATGCGACTTCCCGCCGGCGGTGCGCGGGCTGCCGGTGCTGACCGCGCCGCGGGTCGCCGCCAATCGGCCGTCGCGGCACATCGACCGCGACGTCAAGGCGCTGCTGCGCGACGCGTTGGCGGTCTTCCGCATCGACGAGCCGGCGCTGGCCGCGGCCGCCCCCGATCTGGTGCTGACGCAATCGCAATGCGAGGCCTGTGCGGTCAGTCTCGACCAGGTGGAAAGGGCGGTCGCCGCCTGCCTCGCCGCCGACGTTCGGGTGGTCTCGCTGCAGCCCGGCACCCTGGGCGAGGTCTGGGACGACATCGGACGGGTCGCGGCGGCGCTCGGCCGGCCGGCCGACGGGGCGGCGCTGGCCGCGGCGCTGCGCGACCGCGTCGCCGGCTTGGCGCGGCGCGCCGGCGGCCAGGCCGGTCGGCCGCGGGTCGCCTGCATCGAATGGCTCGATCCGCCGATGACGGCTGGTAACTGGGTGCCCGAGCTGGTCGCGGCGGCCGGCGGCGAGCCGCTGTTGGCGGTGGCCGGGAGGCAGTCGGACTGGCTGGCGTGGGACGAGCTGGTCGCCGCCGACCCGGACGTCGTCGTCGCCATGCCCTGCGGCTTCGACATCGCCCGCTGCCGCGGCGAGCTGCCGGCGCTGACCGCCCGCCCGGGCTGGGCGGACCTCCGGGCCGTGCGCGCCGGCCGCGTGGTCCTCGCCGACGGCAACGGGTATTTCAACCGCCCTGGCCCGCGCCTCGCCGACTCCGCCGAGATCCTCGCGGAGATCCTTCACCCGTCCGCCTTTCCGCCGCGGCACGAGGGAACCGGCTGGCAGCGCCTGTCGCCGGACGATCGGTGATTCCCCAACGCCCCCGGATCGGGCATAGTCGCCGATGCGCGCCTCGCGCCGTCTCAAGGGATGGTACGGCCATGGACACCGTCGGCTTCACTCGTATGGCGGACGGCACCCGCGAGGACTACGCGCTGCTCGACCGGCGCTTTCGGAGCGAAGGCCCGGATCCGGCCGACACGGTGCTGGATCTGCTCAAGCGGATGGCCGGTCCCACCTTCGGCTACAAGATCGACCGTTACACGCACTCGCTGCAGTGCGCGACCCGCGCCCGGCGCGACGGCGCCGACGAGGAGACTGTGGTCTGCGCCCTGCTGCACGACATCGGCGACGTGCTGACGCCGGACAACCACAGCCAGGTCGCCGCGGCGATCCTGCGGCCCTATGTCGGCGAGCGCAACCACTGGATCGTCGCCCATCACGGGGTGTTCCAGGGCTATTACTACGTCCACCACCTGGGCAGGGACCGCAACGCCCGCGACGCCTTCCGCGGCCACCCGCACTTCGAGGCCTGCCTGCGGTTCTGCGAGCGCTGGGACCAGACGTCGTTCGATCCCGACTACGACACCATGCC
>JAZFQW010000261.1:0-5109 GCA_036445335.1 Alphaproteobacteria bacterium
CCTCGACCGTAGCGTTGCTACGCTCTTCGGCCTTCTCCTGGCGGCTCGGACCGCCCGGACGCGACGCAGGCCGCGGCCAGTATGAGAAGTGCGGGCTTTCCCGCCGCCTATTCGGGTTCGGCGGTCGCGTGGACCAGGGTACCGTTGGCGGTGAAGGCGGGTTCGGCCAGGTCGACGAAGCGGCCGGCGATGGCCTCGGGCGGCGGGCTGGCGTCCGGCGCCTCGCCGGGGAAGGCGCGCGCGCGCATCGCCGTCCGGACGATCCCGGGGTCGAGGATGTTGGCGCGCACGGGGGTCTTGGCGACTTCGGCGGCATAGAGCCTGACCAGCATCTCCAGGCCGGCCTTGCTGACCGCGTAGGCGCCCCAGAACGGAACCACCGCGTGGCCGACGTTGGCGGTGACGAAGATCGCCCGACCGGCGTCCGAGGCGCGCAGCAGCGGATCCATCGAGCGGATCAGCCGGTAGTTGCTGTTCAGGTTGAGCTCGATCACCTTCTGCCAATGCGTCGGGTCGCTGTGGGCGACCGGCGACAGCACGCCCAGCATCGCGGCGTTGCCGACTAGCACGTCCAGCCGGCCGAACCGCTGGAAGATCGAGGCGCCCAGCACGTCGATCTGGCCCTGCTCGGCGAGATCGACCGGCACCAGGGTGGCGGGGCAATCGGACCGGCCCGTCATCGTGCGGATCGCGTCGTCGACCTCTTCAAGCGCGCCGACCGTCCGCGCCACCAGGATCACGTGCGCGCCCTCCGCGGCGAACCGCTTGGCGACCGCCGCGCCGATCCCGCGCGACGCCCCGGTGATCAGCGCGATGCGGCCGGCCAGCCGCGGTGGGTCAGCTGGCATGGCTAGGAGCCTGTCCGAGTAATGCTTATGGCCCGCATCGACCAGGGAGGCGCTTGTGTCAGGAGCGGGCGCGCCGGCGTGGCCTGGCGCATCGTCACGCGTCCGCGACGCCGCACCGGCGCCTCCCTGGTCGACCCGCAGCACTGCGTTTTCATGGGCTTGGGACGTCGTCTGGCGGCGCTCGCGATGCGTCCAGCATCGCCACGCGACGCCATCCTAGCCCAAGCCCTTGAAAACGCGGTGCGGACCATAAGCATTACTCGGGCTGGTTCCTAGCGGCCGGCATCAGCGCACCGGCTCCGCCAGGTTCGACAGCTCGGGCTGCCGGCTGGCCTCCTCACGGTCGGGCAAGGCGGTCGGATAGTCGCCTGTGAAACAGGCGTCGCAATAGCGCGGCGCGGCGGCCACCCGCTCGGGCTCGCCCATCGCCCGGTACAGGCCGTCGACCGAGATGTAGGCCAGGCTGTCGACGCCGATCAGCGCCGCCATCTGGTCGACCGAGTGGTTGTGGGCCAGCAGCTTGTCCTGTTCGGGCGTGTCGATGCCGTAGAAGCAGGGATGCTTAGTCGGCGGACTGGACACCCGCATGTGGACCTCGGCGGCGCCGGCGGCGCGCACCATCTGGACGATCTTGCGCGACGTCGTGCCGCGGACGATGCTGTCGTCGACCAGCACCACGCGCCGGCCGTCAATCGTCGCACGGTTGGCGTTGTGCTTCAGCCGCACCCCCAGATTGCGGATCTGGTCGGTCGGCTCGATGAAGGTGCGGCCGACATAGTGGTTGCGGATGATCCCCAGCTCGAACGGGATGCCGCATTCCGTCGCGTAGCCGATCGCCGCGGGCACGCCGCTGTCGGGCACCGGGATCACCACGTCCGCCGGCACCCGCTCCTCGCGCGCCAGTTCCGCGCCGATGCGCTTGCGCGCCTCGTAGACCGAACTGCCCTCGACGATGCTGTCGGGCCGCGCGAAATAGATGTACTCGAAGATGCAGAAGCGCTGTCTGGCCGGCTGCAGCGGCTTCAGGCTGGAGACCCCGGCGGCATCCAGGATGACCATCTCGCCCGGTGCGACGTCGCGCACGAATTCCGCGCCGATGATGTCCAGGGCGCAGGTCTCCGACGCCACCATGTATGCATCGCCAAGGCGGCCCAGCACCAGCGGGCGCACGCCCAGCGGGTCGCGCACGCCGATCACGCTCTGGTTGGTCAGCGCGACGATCGAATAGGCCCCCTCGATTTGCCGCAGCGCCTCGACCATCCGGTCCAGCACGCTGCCACCGCGGCTGGTCGCCATCAGGTGGACGATCACCTCGGTGTCGGTGGTCGACTGGAACAGGCAGCCGCGGCGCACCAGTTGCCGGCGCAACTGGTAAGCGTTGGTCAGGTTGCCGTTATGACCGATTGAGAAGCCGCCGAACTCGAAATCGGCGAACAGCGGCTGGATGTTGCGCAGCACCGTGCCGCCGGTGGTGGCATAGCGGTTGTGGCCGATCGCCGCGTGCCCGGACAGGCCGCCCATAACCGCCGTCGAGCTGAAATTGTCGCCGACTTGGCCGAGCGCCCGGTGGGCATGGAAATGGGCGCCATCGAACGCGACGATGCCGCAGGCCTCCTGGCCCCGGTGCTGCAGCGCGTGGAGCCCCAGCGCGGTGTGCGGCGCCGCCTCGACGTGGCCGAATATGCCGAAAACGCCGCACTCCTCGCGCAGCTTGTCGTCGTCGTCATCGGCCGGCATGAAAGGGGGAGTCGAAGGCATATGCAGCCTGCGGACGATGACGGGCTATCGCGCGACGTCGACCAGCTGATCCATCTGATCGCGCGCGTCCCGGTTATAGCCTTCCTCGCCCTCCGGCGCATCCGGATTCGGCGCGGGATCGAGTCGGCTCAGCTCTTCGAGGGTCCGGCCCGCGCCCAATCCTTCCAACCGTTTCACCGCTTCGCCGAACTGGTCGAGCCCGTCGCCGATGGCGTCGTCGGGCACCAGCGTCCTCAGGATATCGGCGCCCTGCTCGACCAGCGGCCGTGCCTTGGCCTGGCGCATCCAATCCGGCTGGTCGTCCTCGTCCGGCACCACCAGGATGAACAGCAGGTAGGCCAGGCTGACCAGCAGCGCGCCGCGCAGCAGCCCGAAGACGAACCCGAGCGAGCGGTCGAGCATGCTCAGGGTCGATCCGCGGACCGCCCGGGCCAGATAGTGAGAGCCGACCGACAACGCGATCAGCGTGACGATGAAGATCGACATGCCAGTGACGAAATTGGCGACCAGCTCGGCGTCGATGACGTCCATGACCAGCGGCGCGGCGTACGGAAACGCCTGGAAGGTGACTGCCGCCGCGCCGATCCACGAGGCGATCGACAACACCTCCTTGACGAAGCCGCGGGCGAACGCCAGCAGGCCGGACAACAGCAGGATCACGATAATCGTGATGTCGCCAAAATTGATCGGCCAGCTCTCGACGTTCAACGCGACGGTTCCTTCAAGCCCCAGGAGTCTGTCCGAGCAATGCTTATGGGCAGCACCGCGTTTTCAAGGGCTAAGATGGCGTCGCGTGGCGATGCCGGACACATCGCGAGCGCCGCCGGACGTCGTCCCAAGCCGTTGAAAACGCGGCCCCGCGGGTCGACCAGTGAGGCGCGGGTGCGGCGTCGCGGACGCTTGACGATGCGCCCGGCATCGCCGGCGCGCCCGCTCCTGACACAAGCGCGTCCCTGGTCGATGCTGCCCATAAGCATTACTCCGTCAGGCTCCTAGGTCGATGCATCACCGACATTCCGCACCGGCGCCTCGCCGAACAACGGCAGCAGGTCACCGACATGGCCAATCTCGCGCAATCGCAGCACGTCCTTCAAGGCCGTGCCGCGCCCACCGCTCCCGCCGCGCCGCCGCGGCGGTACGATGGCGCGAGTGAAGCCGAGCTTTGCGGCCTCTTTCAGGCGCGGATCGGTCTGATGGACCGGGCGCACCTCGCCGCTGAGCCCGATCTCGCCGAACACCACGGTGTCGGCGGACAGCGGCCGCCCGGTCAACGACGACAGCAGGCTGGCGGCGACCGCCAGGTCGGCCGCCGGTTCCGCGATGCGCAGCCCGCCGGCGACATTGAGATAGATGTCGTTGGCGCCGATGGCAACGCCGCAGCGCGCCTCCAGCACCGCCAGCACCATCGCCAGCCGGGCGGTGTCCCAGCCGACCACGGCGCGGCGCGGCGTTCCCGGCGGCGACGGGGCGACCAGCGCCTGGATTTCTACCAGCACCGGCCGCGTCCCCTCCAGGCCGGCGAACACCGCCGCGCCGGAGACGTCGCCGCTGCGGTCGGCCAGGAACAGTTCCGACGGATTGGGCACCTCGACCAGCCCGCCGTCGGTCATCTCGAACACGCCGATCTCGTCGGTCGGGCCGAACCGGTTCTTCACGCCGCGCAGGATGCGGAACTGGTGGCCGCGTTCGCCCTCGAAATACAGCACCGTGTCGACCATGTGTTCCAGCACCCTCGGGCCGGCGATCGCGCCGTCCTTGGTGACGTGGCCCACCAGCAGCAGCGAGATGCCGCGGCGCTTGGCGACGCGGATCAGCTCCGCGGTCGAGGCGCGCACCTGGGCGACGGTGCCGGGGGCGCTGTCCAGCGCGTCGACGTACATGGTCTGGATCGAATCGACGACGACGACGGCGGGGCCGTCGGCGCGGTCCAGCGCCGCAACGATGTCGCGCACATTGATGGCCGCGGCCAGCTGTACCGTGGCCGCGCCCAGGCCCAGCCGGGCCGCCCGCATCCGCACCTGCTCGGTCGCCTCCTCGCCGGAGATATAGGCGCACGACAGCGCTTCGCTAAGCCGGCAGGCGGCCTGCAGCAGCAGCGTCGACTTGCCGATGCCGGGATCGCCACCGACCAGCACGGCCGATCCGGCGACCAGGCCACCGCCGGTGACCCGGTCGAATTCGGCGATGCCGCTGGCGCGGCGCGGCGCGGCGGGCGATTGGGTGTCCAGGCCGACGAACTCGACCCGGCGGGCCCTCCCCTTGCCCAGCCCGTGCGGCACCGTTTCGGCGACCGCCTCCTCCACCAGCGTGTTCCACTCGCCGCAGCCGTCGCACCGGCCGGCCCAGCGGTGATGGCCGGCGCCGCAATTCTGGCAGACATAGTGGGTGTTGGATCGGGCCATCGGGTGGCGGTCGCCCCCGCGTCACCTAGTACCCACCATCATAGAAGGATGATACGTATGATCGCGTCCCGCGACCGCCGGGCAGGAAGCGTCGCGCCGGC
>JAZFQW010000262.1:0-3408 GCA_036445335.1 Alphaproteobacteria bacterium
GCCAGCGCCAGCACCACCATGATCGCGACGGTGGCGACGATCGCCAGCCACACCGGCACGCCCAGTTGCATCAGGCCGACCAGCGACAGCGCGGCGAACAGCACCATCGCCCCCTGGGCGAAGTTGAACACCCCGGACGCCTTGAAGATCAACACGAAACCCAGCGCTACCAGCGAATACATCACTCCGGCCATCAGCCCGCCGATCAGCACCTCCACGAAGAACAGGGGGAACGCGTAGATGTCCGCGAACGGTTGGACGAAGATCGCATGGAGTCCGCTCATCGCCTCGATCTCCTAGTGCGTGGTCCGGTGCCCGGCGGGCTCGTCATGGGCGACCCCCAGATACGCGTCGATCACCGCCTGGTCGGCGCGGATCTCGTCGGGCGAGCCCTCCGCCAGCTTGCGGCCGTAGTCCAGCACCACGACCCGGTCGGAGATGTCCATGACGACGCCCATGTCGTGCTCGATCAGCGCGATGGTGGTGCCGAACTGCTCGTTGACGTCGAGGATGAAGCGGCACATGTCCTCCTTCTCCTCGACATTCATCCCGGCCATCGGCTCGTCGAGCAGCAGCAGATCGGGCTCCGCCGCCAGGGCGCGCGCCAGCTCGACCCGCTTCTGCAGGCCGTAGGGCAGCCGGCCCACTGGGGTCTTGCGGATGTTCTGGATCTCCAGGAAGTCGATGATCCGCTCGCAGAACGTGCGGTGGGCGATCTCCTCGCGGCGCGCCGGCCCCCAGTACAGCGCCTGCATCCAGAACGGCTGGCGCATCTTCAGCAGGCGGCCGGTCATGATGTTGTCCAGCGTCGACATGCCCTTGAACAGGGCGATGTTCTGGAAGGTGCGGGCGATGCCCTGCGCCGCCGCCCGGTGCGGCCGCATCCGCGGTCGCGTCACCCCCTTGTAGGTGATGCGGCCGTCCTGCGGGTGGTAGAAGCCGTTGATGACGTTGAGCATCGAGCTCTTGCCGCCGCCGTTCGGGCCGATGATGGCCAGCACTTCGTGCTCGCGGATCTCGAAGGTCACGTTTGCCAGCGCGCGGACGCCGCCGAACGACAGGCTGACATTGTCGATTTGCAGGATCGGCGGGCCGATTTCGGCGCGTCCGGTCATCGCGCGGGCCGGGCTGCCGACGGCGGTTCGTGCATCGGTCGCGCTCATTCCGCGGCCGCCCTCGACGGCGCGTCATCGGGCTGCAGGTCGACGACCCTCAGTGTCGTGCGCACGCGCTGGCTGCTGCCGTCCTGGAAGGCGATCGTGGTGTCCACGGGGATCGACTCGCCGCCGGCGTAGATCGCCTCGATGATGTCGCCGTACTTCTCGGCGACGACGCCGCGCCGCACCTTGCGGGTCCGCGTCAGCTCGCCGTCGTCGGCGTCGAGCTCCTTGTACAGCAGCACGAACTTGGCAACGCGCTGGGCCGCCGGCAACGATCTGTTGACCGCCTCGACCTCGTTGCGGATCTGCGCGTTGACCTCGTCGCGGCCGGACAGGTCGGAATAGGTGGTGAACGCGATGCGCTGCTTTTCCGCCCACTTCGACACGATCGAGTAGCGCTGGCAGATGATCGCCGCCAGATAGGGCCGCCGGTCGCCGAGAACCACCGCCTCGGCGATGAAGGCTGAGAATTTCAGCTTGTTCTCGATGAATTGCGGGCTGAAGCGGTCGCCGCCGGCGGTCGTGGCCAGATCCATGATGCGGTCGATCACCACCAGGTGGCGCTTGTCGTCGAAATAACCGGCGTCGCCGGTGTGCATCCAGCCGTCGCGCATGTCCGCTGTGGTCTCCGCCTCGCTCCTGTAGTAGCCGGCGAACATGTTGGGGTGGCGGGTGACGATCTCGCCCACGCCGTTGGCGTCGGGATCGTCGATCCGGACCTCCACGGCGTCGTCGAAGGGGACGCCGACGGTGTCGAAATCGACGTCGTCGGCGGTGTGGATGGTATAAGCGCCCATCAGCTCGGTCTGGCCGTAGAGCTGGCGCAGCGGCACGCCCATGGCGCGGAAGAAGCGGGCGGTGTCGGGACCGATCGCCGCGCCGCCGGTCGCCGCCGAGCGCAGCCGGGCGAAGCCGAGCCGGTCGGAGAGCGGGCGGAGCACCATCAGGTCGGCAAGCCACGACCGCCTGCCGCGGTCGAGTGCCTTCAGGCCGGCCGCCGTGCCGAGGTCGAACATGCGGTTCTTCAAGCGCGAGGCGTCCATCATGCGCGACCGCAGGTCGGCGGCGATCGCCTCCCAGACCCGCGGCGCCAGCACCAGGAAGGTCGGCCCGATCTCGCGCAGATCGTGCATCATCGTCTCGGGCTCCTCGACGAAGTTCACCGTCATGCGGGTCAGCAACGCCTCGCCCAGCGCGTAGATCTGCTCCATGATCCACGGCAGCGGCAGCACCGAGACGTACTCGTCGTCCGGGCCCTTGGGGTCGACCGCCAGATAGGCCGCGCAATGGCGGATCAGGGCGCCGCCCGGCAGCATCGCCAGCTTCGGCTGCGCGGTCGTGCCCGAGGTCGTGCACAACACCGCCACCGCGTCGCCGTCGCCCGCGCCGACCATGCGGTCGAACAGCCCCGGGTCGTCCGCCAGCAGCGCGTCGCCGCTGGCCGCGAAGTCGCGCACGTCGATCAGCCGCGTGTCGTCGTGTTTACGCATGCCGCGCGGGTCGGAATAGACGATGTGGCGGACCGATCCGACCCGGTCGCCGAGGCGCAGCAGCTTGTCCGCCTGCTCCTCGTCCTCGGCCATCACAAGCTTCGCCCCGGCATAGTCGACCAGGTACGCAACCTCGTCGTCCAGCGCGTCGCGATAGATGCCCAGGCTCATGGCGCCCACGGCGTGGGCGGCGATCTCGCCCATCACCCAGTCGGGCCGGTTGTCGCCGATCAGCCCGACCACGTCGCCGGCGCCCACCCCCAGCGCCCGCATCGCGCAGGCGAAGCTGCGGACCCGCGCGTGGTACTGCGCCCAGGTGACGACGGTCCAGATGCCGTATTCCTTTTCGCGCAGCGCGATGTCGTCGGGCCAGTTCGCCGCGTTGTGGGCCAGCAGCTTGGGCAGGGTGTCCAGCGACGCGATGTCGGGCAGCGCGTGCGCTGCCCCGGCCGCAATCGGGACCGGGCGCGGCTTCACATCGCCGTCGGCCATCGGTCGTTCCTCCCAGGTCCGGTTCTTCTTGGCCCGGTCGAGCCGGGCCCTTGCCTTGTAGCCGGTTCGGCGCCCCTTCGGCAATCACGCAGACCCGCACCATGGCCGTCGGCGGCGAAACGATCGCGACAGCGCCGCGCAGACCGTGGCCAGTGTGAGAAGTGCGGGCTAGCCGTCCGGGCCCGCCGGCTGGTAGGAAGCGGCATGCCCGCGACGCCGACCAAATCTTTCGCGGCCGATCCGCAGGCGGTCGGGCGCCGGCCTTG
>JAZFQW010000263.1:0-5022 GCA_036445335.1 Alphaproteobacteria bacterium
GTCTGCACAGCCATCGGACAACTCCTTGACCAATTCACGACCCAGGAGTGCGCCAACTACTTCAAACAGGCCGGCTATGAGCTAACCTGAATCCATCCTGCTCTAGCCCGCACTTCTCATACTGGCCACGGCCTGCGTCGCGTCCGGGCGGTCCGAGCCGCCAGGAGAAGGCCGAAGAGCGTAGCAACGCTACGGTCGAGGCGTTCGACGCAGCGGGCGGGCCGCCCGGGCGCGACGCCAGAGATTTAGTGGTGGGGGGCGGCGCTGTCGCGCCGACAGGGTGCGTCACGCCGCTTGCCCGATGCGGCGGCATCGTGCCACGCGGCGTTCCTGCCCTGTCGGCACAACAGCGCCGCGCAGACCGTGGCCAGTGTGAGAAGTGCGGTCTAGGCCTATTGCCTGATCTTCGCCGACGCCGCCAACCCGACGACCAACCGGATCTACCTCCTGATCGGCTACCGCATCGTCGGCGGCTACCGGGAGTTAGGTTGCGGCGACGGGCGCTGAGCGCGCGGCCGTCTCGCCATCGGAACGGACGACGGCGGGCCGCCGCCGCGTCAATGGCCGGCGGCGATCAGCTCCGCCAGGTGTTGTCCCCAGCGGTCCAGCGCCGCCGCTTTCGCCGCCGCCAGGTCGTCCGGGTCGCCAGAGTCGGCGACCCCCAGCACCGGCCCCGCCGGCTGGTCCAGCACGGCGCCCAGGACGTGCAGTGGGGTGCCCAGCCGTGCCATGCCGTGCGCGGCGGTGCGGCGCAGGTCGTGGACCCGCCAATCGCCGACGCCGCACAGCGCGATCGCCCGGGCGCGCGCGTTGGCGTGGGCGGCGAGCGGGCGCTGCGGGTCGGTGCGGGCCGGGAACACGTAGCCGCCGCCCGACCGCGGCAACGCCATCAGGATCTCCGCCGCCAGGGTCGGCAGTGGCACGACATGCGGCCGACCGCCGCGCGCCTGGTCCGCCGGTATGGTCCACCGCCCGTCCATCGGGGTGATGTCCTCCCACCGCATCGCCGCGAGCGGCGCGCGCCGCTGGCCGGTCGCCAGCAGCAGCATGAACCACGACCCGAACGGCCACCCCATCGCCGACCAGGCGGTCCACAGGCGGGCGATCTCGGCGGGCTCCAGGACGCGGTCGCGGCGCGACTCGGCCGCCGGCGGCCTGACGGTGACCACCGGCGAGGCGGTGACCAGCTCCTTCTCGACCGCCCAGTTGAACAGCTTGCGCACCAGCGCCAGAACGCGGTTGGCCTGGATCGGCGCGCCGCGGTCATGCACCGTCTCGATCAGCCTCAGAACGTCGCGGCGGGTGATCGCCTCGGCCGGCCGTCGGCCCCAGTCCGGCAAGACGTCGGCGTCGAGCAGGCGCCGGTCGGACCGCCACGACCGCTTGCGCCGCTTGGCGTGCCGTTCGATGTACTCCTCCGCCATGTCGGCGACGGTCATCCTGGTGTCGCCGCGGGACTGCGCGCGCAGCGCCGCCGGGTCGTTGCCGCGCGACACGTCCAGCAGCGCCAGGCGCGCGGCGTCGCGCGCCGCCGCCAGCGGCAGCGCCGGGAAGGTGCCCAGGGTCAGCCGCCGCTTGCGGCCGGCGACGCGGTACATCAGCACCCAGCTCTTGTGGCCCACCTTGCTGACCCGCAGGCCGAAGCCGGGCAGGGCGGCATCCCAGATCTCGGTGCGGCCCGCGGCGGTCGCCTTGGCGGTCGCCACGGTCATGTCGGTCAGCTCGAAGGTCGGCATCCGCGCCTCGAAACGGTGGATTTGTGGTACCCACTGGTACCCCACAGTTTCCAGATCGTGTCAAGAGCCGCGTAGTTGCGTCGGCGCTGTGATCGATTATCTTCGTAAAATCATGATGATACGTGGATATACCCCAGGTGATGCCAGTCGTCCGGCGGACGTCGCGATGGTATTCATCATCGATTCGGCGAATCGACGGCGGGCCGCCGTCACGCCGTCGCCACGTCGGTTTCATCAATTGTTAAGCGCGTCCCTGTACCTCGAAGTCGTGGCATCGGCGAACCGCCACCGGCCGGCGACCGCCGACCGGGTCCACAATTATCGTCGGCCGGCAGCCGGCGGCGCGCAGCCGCCGGCGCAACGGTGGCGAACCCGTGGCCGGCGTGAGAAGTGCGGGCTAGCGCTCCAGAAGTGTGATCGCCCACCACCGTTGCAGGGGGAACCGCCATGGTCGCGATCCGGCAATTCGTATCGTCGTACGTCGCCGGGCGGTGGATCGTCCCTGGTCTCCCCAGGTTGCGGTTGGCCGACTGGCGCGGCGGCCCGATGGGCCGGTCGCTCGGCCGTCTGGGACGGCTGTTGCAGGCACCGGCCGGGGTCAAGCCGCTCAACCTGGCGCTCCAGGGCGGCGGGGCGCACGGTGCCTTCACCTGGGGGGTGCTCGACCGGCTGCTGGAGGATGGCCGGTTCCGGTTCGGCGCCGTCAGCGGCACCAGCGCCGGGGCGATGAACGCGGTGATCCTCGCCGCCGGGCTGCTCGACGGCGGTCGCGACGGCGCCCGCGCCCGGCTCGAGGCGTTCTGGCGGGCGGTCGGCGAGGCGGCGCGCTTCAGTCCGCTGCGATCGTCGGCGTTCGACCGCAACGGCGCGGCGCCGCGCCGCGAATTCTCCGCCAGCCACATGGCCTTCGACATGATGACACGGTGGCTGTCGCCCTATCAGTTCAACCCGCTGGACTACAACCCGCTGCGCGATCTGCTGGAGCGCAGCGTCGACTTCAAGCGGCTGCGCCGCGAGTCGCGCCTGCAGCTCTACCTGTCCGCCACCGACGTCGCCGACGGCAAGACCCGGGTATTCCGCACCGCCGAGTTGTCGATCGAGGCGGTCCTGGCGTCGGCCTGCCTGCCGCAGATGCACCGGGCGGTGAAGGTCGGCCGGCGGCACTACTGGGACGGCGGCTATTCCGCCAACCCGGCGCTGATGCCGCTGGTGCGCGACGGCGCGGCCGACACGCTGTTGGTGCAGATCAATCCGACCAGCGAGGCGGCGCTGCCGACCACGGCGCAGGAGATCGCCGGCCGGGTCAACCGGATCGTGTTCAACGAGCCGCTGCGCCGCGAGATCGAGCTGATCGCCCATGGCCGGGCGCTGGCCACCGAGGGGTTCTCGATCGGCGGCCGCCTGCGCGGCCGGCTCAGGCGCCACCGGTTCCACCATATCGAGGCTGCGAAATACACCGAGGACCTGGGCGAGGCCAGCAAGATGAGCCCCGATTGGACGCTGCTGGCCCATCTGCGCGACTGCGGCCGGGCCGCCGCCGACGGCTGGCTCAGGAAGCACTACCGTTCGGTCGGCCGCCGCGCCACCGTCGACCTGGCGGCGAAGTTCCTTTAGACGGTAGTCGTCTGCGCGCGGGACCGCGGTTGAAGAGTCCTCACCACGAAGGCCATGGCAACAAGGTAGGCACTCCGCCGCGGGACGAGCGGAAATAGGCGTCTTCTTGGTGACTTCGTGCCTTTGTGGTGGAAGGACTCGGGCGTAACGGCTGGGCCATTGATTGCCTCTCAGCGCATGCCTTCGCGGCCGTGCGGCTCGGAATAATCGATCGCCGGGCCCCTGGGCACGATGCCGTGCGGGTTCCTGAGCGCGCTCTTGGAGAAATAGCCGCGCTTGTAGATCTCCAGGTCGACGGTGTCGGCGATGCCGGGCGCCTGATAGAGGTCGCGGGCGTAAGGCCACAGGTTGGGGAAATCGATCAGCCGCCGCAGGTTGCACTTGAAGGCGCCGTAATAGGCGACGTCGAACCGCGCCAGGGTGGGGAACAGCCGCCAGTCCGCCTCGGTCGTCCGGTCGCCCAGCAGATAGCGCCGGTCGGCGAGCCGCGCGTCGAGCCGGTCCAGCGTCTCGAACAGCGCCGTCACCGCCTCGTCGTAGGCCGTCTGGGTGCGGGCGAAGCCGGCCCGGTACACGCCGTTGTTGACGGTGCGGTAGATCACCTCGTTGATCGCGTCGATCTCGCCCAGCCGGTCGGCCGGGCAATAGTCGGTCGCGTCGCCGGCGACGGCGGCGAAGGCGCCGTTCAGCATGCGGACGATCTCCGCCGACTCGTTGCTGACGATGGTGCGGCGGTGCTTGTCCCACAGCACCGGCACGGTGACCCGGCCGGAATAGTCCGGGTGGGCCAGGGTGTAGACCTGGTGCAGCGCGTCGGTGCCCAGCAGCCCGTCGCGGAAGCGTTCGGTGCCGTTGTCGAAAACCCAGCCCTGGTCGCTGCGGCGCGGCGCGCAGATCGACAGCGAAATCGCGTCCTCCAGCCGTTTCAGCTTGCGGAAGATCGCGGCGCGGTGCGCCCACGGGCAGTTGATCGCGATGTAGAGGTGGTAGCGGCCGGCCTCGGCCCGGAAGCCGCCGGCGCCGGACGCTCCCGTCGCGCCGTCCGCCGTCACCCAGTTGCGCAGCAGCGCCTGCGAACGGCGGAACCTGCCGTCGGCGTCGGTCGCGCCGACCTCGTCGTCGGTCCAAACCCCGTCGATCAACCTGCCCATCGAAACCCTCGCGGCGCCGCGGCGGCGACTCTTCCGTCGGCACTGTCGCCCGCGCCGGGCGGCGGCGCAACCGCGGCGCCCGGCGCCGTTGACGGCATCGTCGCGCCGCCGATATCTTGATCGATACGATCCGGAACAAGCCGGTCGGGCGGAGTGACCGAAACGGCGCTGGTGCGTCGCATGCGTTTGCCGGAAACGCGGCGGCTCTATACGCGGACGATCCCGATGAACCGTTACGCAGAGCCCTCCGAGATCGCCGCCGCGGCGTTGTTTCCGGCCAGCGAGCAGGCGAGCTACGTTACCGGGCACATGCTGGCTGTCGACGGTGGCTTCGTCGCCGCTGGGCTGATCTACCGCGACGACGAGACCCCATAGCCCAGGATCGGAGCATGGGGCCGGTACGGCGGTTCCGCGGAACGACTCATAGCGCGGGACAGAGCGCCGGCGCGGCGAACGAGCCTGCGATCGGATCGAGCCGGGGCGCCTGTTCGGGCGTGAGCACGAATGCGGAGCGTCATGGC
>JAZFQW010000264.1:0-17360 GCA_036445335.1 Alphaproteobacteria bacterium
TTCGCCCTGACCAGCGCGGTGGGACGGCGGGGCGACTGGACCATCGACGGCTTCCGCCACACCCGCGAGCGCATGCCGCCGGCCGACTATCTGGGAAAGGGCTATTACGAGCACTGGCTGTACGCCCTTGGCGAGCTGCTGGTCGGGGCGGGATTGATCACGGCGGAGGAACTGCGGACCGGCCGGGCGTCGCCGGGCGCCGCGCCGGACGGCCGTCCGCTGATGGCGGACGAGGTCGAGGAGGCCCAGAAACGGGGCCACTCGGCGCGGGTGGATGCCGCCGTCGCGCCGCGGTTCCAGGCCGGCGATGGCGTAGTCGCGCGCACGATCAACCCGACCGGGCACACGCGGCTGCCGCGATACGTGCGCGGCCGGCGCGGCGTCGTCGACCGCGACCACGGCGTCTTCGTCTTCCCCGACACAAACGCCCACCGGCTAGGACAGAAGCCGCAGCACGTCTACAGCGTTCGATTCGCCGCGCGCGAGCTGTGGGGCAACGACGCCTCGCCAGTCGACCGCGTCCATGTCGACCTATGGGACGACTACCTTGACCCGGCGTGACCTTTGCCTCGCCCTGACGGTGCCGCCGCCGGCCGACCGGGACGGCCCGATGTTCGCCGAGCCATGGCAGGCGCAGGCGTTCGCCATGACCCTGTGGCTGCACGAGCAGGGGTATTTCTCGTGGGCCGAATGGGCGGAGATGCTGGCCGGCGAGATCGCAGCGGCGCAGCGCCGGGGCGATCCCGACGACGGCAGCACCTACTACGACCATTGGTTGGCCGCGCTGGAACGAATCGTCGCGGCCAAGGGCCTGGCCGCCGCCGCCGAGCTGGCCGCGCACAACGACGCCTGGGCCGCGGCCCACGCCGCCACGCCGCACGGCCAGCCGGTCCGTCTGCCCACCGCCGACGACTGACCGCCGAATTGGGAAATCCGAGGCGACTGCGACGACGGCGCTATAGGCCCATCTGCGCGGCGATCAGTTCGAACACCTCGGAGTCCGCGTCGCCGAGGTCGGTGGCGACGCTCATATGGTGCCTGGCCGCGATGGTGCGCAGCTCCGGCGCCTTATCGTTGCGTCTCAGCAGGTCGGCGTAGGCGGCCGACTGGCGGGCGTATTCCGCCGTCTCATCGCCGCCATAGGCGATCGCCATCGCCATCGGGACGCGCGGCGGCATGGTGATCGGGCTGTTGCGTCGCACCTGGTCCGGAGTCAGCCCCAGCTCGTCGTTGAGGAAGCACAGGCGGATCGGCTCTAGATCGAAGAGTCCGCTCAACGCCAGGCCGCCTCTGACGACATCGGCGGGCAGGCCGAAGTCGCCCAGCCAGTCGGTCGCCGCCAGCATCGCCACCAGGTGCCCGCCGGCGGAATGGCCCGAGACATGAATGCGCTCGGGGTCGCCGCCGTGGGCGGCGGCGTTGCGGTAGGTCCAGGCGACCGCCGCGCGGCACTGGCGCACCAGTTGGTCCATGTCGATCGCCGGGATCAGGCCGTAGTTCACCACCACCGCCATGGCGCCGGCCGCAACCAGCGGGCGCGCGACATAGCTGAAGTCGTCCTTGCCGAGCGCCCGCCAATAGCCGCCATGGAAGAACATGTGGACCGGCGCGGAACCGGCGCCGTCGGCGACGAACAGGTCGAGCCGCTCGGCCGGGTCGGGTCCGAAGGCGAGGTCCAGCGCGCCTGTCAGGTCGCGCCGCGCGGCGGCGCTGTCGGCCACCCAGCGGTCCAGATAGGTCTGGAAATCGGGGACGTTGCCGCGGTTGTCGTACTGCCGGTCAAGGCCTGCCCGGTCGTAGTCGCGGAAGATCGGGTCCGTCATGTGTCCGCCCCGGTTGGTGGCCGAATGCCGCCCGCTTGGTATGGCGATGGCCGACGCCCCCGGCACCGATGGGTTCCGACGCCGACCCTATCGCGGATGGTGCGGCCGCACGCGATCGTGCCGGCAACGCCTAAAGCAGGCCCCGCGCGGCGAGGTTGCGCATCAGGGCGCCGGCGCCGAAGGTCCAGGGCGGCGCGCGGTCGCTGGTGGTAACCCGGTTGACAAGCGCGCCCAGATCGGCCGCGGCGACGGTGACGATGTCGCCGATCTTGTGGGTGAAGCCCTGGCCCGGCTCGTCGCGGTCGTCGGCCGGCGCGAACATGGTACCCAGGAACAGCATCAGCCCGTCGGGATAACCGTGGTTCGGTCCGATCGCCTGGCCGACCAGGTCCAGCGGGTCGCGGCTGATCCGCGCCATCGAGCTCTCGCCGGTCAGCCGGTAGCCGTCGGGTCCGTCCACGGTCAGCGTGACCGCCGCGCGCCGAACGTGGTCGATGCCGAAGCCGTCGTCGAACAGCCGGATGAACGGCCCGATTGCGCACGACGCGTTGTTGTCCTTGGCCTTGCCCAGCAGCAGCGCACTGCGGCCCTCGAAATCGCGCAGGTTGACGTCGTTGCCCAGGGTCGCGCCGACGGCGTTGCCCGACGCGTCGACCGCCAGCACGATCTCCGGCTCCGGGTTGTTCCACAGCGAGCCCGGGTGGATACCGATCTCGGCGCCCGTCCCGACCGCCGACAGGGGCTGGCTCTTGGTGAAGATCTCGGCGTCGGGGCCGATCCCGACCTCGAGATACTGCGACCAGGCGCCTTGCTCGATCAGCACCTGCTTCAGCCGCATGGCGGAATCCGAACCGGGCCGGACCCGCCGCAGGTCGCCGCCGATGGCGTCGGCGACGGTGCGCCGGATCGCCTCCGCCCGCGCGGAATCACCGCGCGCCTGCTCCTCGATCACCCGCTCCAGCAGGCTCTCGACGAAAGTGACGCCGGCGGCCTTGATCGCCTGCAGGTCGGCCGGCGCCAGGAAATAGGCCACGGCGGGATCGCGCGCGTCGGACGCGCTGTTCGCCAGCATCGCCGCCAGATCGCCGACCGGGCACGGCGGCGCGGCGCCCACGCGGATGGCCACGTCGCCGAGCTCCAGCAGCGCGCTCATGGTCGGCGCCAGGCCGCTCAGATCGTGGACCCCGTCTTCGCGCAGCGCCACGACGGCGGGGCCGGGCGGGTCGCCGGGCAGCCAGGCCCGGCCGACCAGGGTGCCGGCCAGGCCATCGGCCGGCAGGCACGCCCCCGGCGCCAGCCGATCCTCCAAGACTGCGTCTCCGGACGCCCGGGCCATGGTGCCTCCCCTGCGATTTTCGGTATCGTAGGCGGAATCCGGCCCGACGCAAGCCAGCGCCAGACGTCGGACTCGGGCGGGCATCAGCGGAGAAGCCACCATGAAAGTCATCGTCACCGGCGGCACCGGTTTCATCGGCCGGCGTATCGTCACGGCGCTGCTAGCGCGCGAGCGCATGACCGGGCCGGGCGACGAATCTGTGCCGATCGACCGGGTCGTCGCGTTCGACGTCGCCGCACCCGAGCCGGCGTTGTCGGCCGATCCCCGGCTCGACGTTGTGACCGGCGACATATCCGACCCGGCGACGGCGACGCGATTGATCGATGACGACACCGGCGTGGTGTTTCACCTGGCGGCGATCGTCAGCGGCGAGGCGGAGGCCAACTTCGACCTCGGCATGCGGGTCAATCTTGACGGCACGCGCGCGGTGGTTGAGGGGTGCCGCCGGCTGGCCCGCCCACCGCGGCTGGTGTTCGCCAGCTCGGTCGCGGTGTTCGGCGGCGACATGCCGCGGACGATCCATGACGACACCGCGTTGACTCCGCAGACCTCGTACGGCATCCAGAAGGCGATCGGCGAGCACCTGGTCAACGATTATAGCCGCAAGGGATTCCTCGACGGACGGGCGCTCAGGCTGCCGACCATCGTGGTGCGGCCGGGCAAGCCGAACAAGGCTGCGTCGTCGTTCGCCAGCAGCATCATCCGCGAACCCCTGTCGGGGCGGGAGACGGCGTGCCCGGTGTCCGCCGATTCGGCGATTTGGATCCAGTCGCCGCGGCGGGTGGTCGAGGCGTTCCTGCACGCCAACGAACTGCCGGCCGGTGCGCTGGGCGCCAGCCGCAGCGTCACCCTGCCGGGCCTGACGGCGACCGTCGAGCAAATGGTCGAGGCGCTGCGCCGGGTGGCGGGGGAGGAGCCGGTCCGCCGCATCCGCTTTGCGCCGGACGCGCACATCCAGCACATCGTGTCGGGCTGGCCCGGCTCGTTCGTGCCGACGCGCGGGCAGGCGCTCGGCTTCACCGCCGATCCCGACCTCGACACCATCATCCGCAATTTCATCGACGACGACCTGCCGCGCCGGGTGTAGGCCGTGCGTCGCGTGCCCTAACCCGCATCTCTCACACGGGCCACGGTCTGCGCGGCGCTATCGCACCGACCGTGGCCAGTATGAGAAATGCCGGCTAGAGCACGGTCATGACGACTCCCAGCGATCCGAGGCTCAGCATGGCGGTGACCACCAGCGAGACATCGACAACCCGGTGCCGGCGGTATGAATCGTTGAACACCACGAACCCCAGAGCGAGAAACAGCGCGCCGACGACCATTAGTTCGCGCACGTGAACGAGGAAGGCAATGATGATCAGCAGGATGCCGAGATTCTGGCACAGGCCCGACACCGTGACCCGGGTCGGCAGGCGCCTGTTCTCGACGCACTCGGCGAACATCGCGACGCACTGAAACGAAATGACGATCAAGTACAGTATCATGGTCGCCGTCGTGATGAAGACGGTGGCGTCGATGAGTAACGCCGTCATATTGAGATCCTCCCTAGAAATATCGACTTCACCAAACGTTAACCAATTTCGAGAATGTTGCCATACTCTAAGATTTAGTTAACAATTCGTTAACGAATATTGGACAGTGGCGGCCGCGCTGTCAATACAACATTTGCAATTTACCCAATTTCACTGGTGAATTTCTGGCGGTGCCCCGTCTATCGCGGTGCGCACCGTAATGACCGGCTGGCGGGCGAACCGGATCAGGGATCGTAGACCTGGATGTAACGGCGCAGGTCGTCGGCGAAGGCCCGACTGTCGACCGCGATGTTGTTCGGCCGCGTGCCCTCGTAAACCGCCGAGTCGAGGGCGATAACCTGGAATTCGCCGCCCCGTTGGATGAAGATCGGCGAGCCGCTGTCGCCCGGCAGGGTGTCGCACTCGTGCGAGATCGTATTGTCTTCGTAGTAATCTACGATGTCGCAACCGACATGAGCGGAAAGTTGGAACTCGGTGTCGCCGCTGTATCCCGCCTGGGTGACCTGGTCCCAGCGTTGCGCGACCGCGTTCTTGATCTCGTCGATCGACAATTCGTATACGTCGAAGTACCCGACTTCCAATCCGATCGGCCGCGACAGCAGGATGAACGCGTAGTCGAGGCCGTCCATCGTCGAGCCGTTGATGAATTTTTCGTAGTCGTAGCCGGCGGCGATCCAGAACGACTCCACCTGGGCCTCCGCGGCGTTCCGCCCCATGTGATAGCCGGCCAGAAAGCTGACCGGCGGGTCGTAGACCGCGCCGTCGCCGGTGGCGAACATGCAATGCGCCGCGGTCAACACAACCCGCGGGCTGACCATCGCGCCGGAGCAGTGGCCGCTGCCGCTGAAGGTCAGCTTGCCGACCGCCGTCCACGGCATGCCCTCCGGCTCGATGAAGACGCGGTCGTCGCGACCGAACAGGGCGTGAAGGTCGGACTCGACCTGCGCGGCGACCGAACCGGCCAGCATCGCGGCGACCAAGGCTAGTGGGGCAATTATCGTTGAGCGCATGGTCTTCCGTACCTGTTGTGCCCCTCCGCAGACCGCGTTCTGCCGCGGCGTGTTAACCAATTCATTTAATGCTTTATTAATTATAGACAAATTTTGTGCATCGAGCAATTCGCAATGCGCTGGTGACGGTTTGGCCGATTTGCTAAGGTGATCCGGCATGGAACGAAACTGGAACAAACCACCGGTGGCGGCGCCCTCTGGCCGGGTGGCGTTAACCGGCCTGCCGGCCGCGGCACCGACCGCGCCAGACCCGGTCGACACCACGGCGCGGGTCACCCGCGGGGTGCGCCGGGCGCTGGCCGCCCGGGGCCACGCCACGGTCGCCGAGTTCGCGCTCAGGAACGGGCGCCGGGCCGACGTCATGGCGGTCGACGCCAAGGGGACGATCACGATCGTCGAGGTGAAGAGCTCGGTGGCCGACTTCCGCGCCGACCGGAAGTGGCGTGAGTACCGGGCCTATTGCGACTGTTTCTATTTCGCCGTGCCCGACGGCTTTCCGGTCGAGCTGATACCCGACGAGTGCGGCCTGATGGTGGCCGACGCATACGACGCGCTGTTGGTGCGCGACGCTCCGCTCGATCCGCTCAACGCCGCTCGCCGCAAATCGTTGCTGCTGCGGTTCTGCCTGTCGGCGGCCGGACGCCTGCACCGGCTGGAGGACCCGGGGTACTATTAGCCCGCACCGCTCACCCTGGCCACGGTCGGCGCGCCAGCGCCGCCCGCAGGGTCGCGCCATTCAGTGGCCTTTAACCTTTTTCGTGTCCCCATGAAAGGGCTGGTGGCGCGGCGGGTGCGGCACCAGTAGCGGCACGAAGGCGGCGAAGACGGTGACGGCGGATCGGGTGCAATGACGGCGAGCGTCCAAGGCTTGGCAGGCGATCGATCCCGGGGCGATGTCCACAGCCAGGAATACGCTCTGCTGGATCACGCGCAGCGCATCGAGCGGCGGCTCGCCGGCCGCCTGGCGGTCCATATTCACCTGTCGAGTCTGCAAAGCCACAATCGCCGCGAGCACCATATCCGCGTCGCCCTGACCCATTTCGAAGAGCTGGTCAAGCCGCTCGAGGGGCAGATCTTCCAGCTGATGAACAACGACATCGTGTTCAGCTGCAAGGGCGCGAAGATCGAGAACGTCGACGAGGCGGTGCTGAAGCTGCGCTACCTGTTCAGCGAGGATCCGCTGACCCGCTATTCCGACGATCAGACCGACGGTGGGTTCTGCACCTGGTACGTCATGGAGCATGACTACCCGAAATTCCTCGAGAAGGCGCGCCGCTTCCAAGAAATGAGCGACGCCCACCGGCAGGAGAGCCGGCGGCTCAACCAGGTCACCAAGCGCAACGGCCCGCAATACGAGCGGCCGCTGACGCCCGACCAGCTGGGGAAGCTGGTGGACGCCCTGGAAAACGCCGACCTTTCGGCGCTTGTCCGCAATCAGGCGATCTGCGCAATCGCCGCCGACGAGCCGCCGCAGGCGATCTTCCACGAAATGTACGTGTCGATTGGCGACCTGGAACAGACGCTGTTGCCGGGCGTATCGATCACCGCCGACCCCTGGCTGTTCCGCTATCTCACCCTGACGCTGGACAAGCGCATGCTGGCGCAAATGCTGCGCGACCATGCCAACAGCGATCGCGCCTTCAGCCTGAACCTCAACGTCGCCACCGTGCTGTCGCCGGAATTCCAGCGCTTCGACCAGGGCATCGGCCTGGGCGTGCGCGGTCGCCTGGTCGTCGAGTTGCAGAAAGTCGACATCTTCGCCGACATGGGCGCCTACCGGTTCGCCCGAGAGTATCTGCGCGAGCGCGGCTACCGGGTGTGCTTGGACGGCTTGACCTACTTGACACTGCCATTCGTCGACCGCGAGCGTCTGGGCATCGATCTGATGAAGATGTACTGGAGCGACGAGCTGTTGAGCGGTCTCAAGCCGGATTCGCTGGACGACCTGGAGGCGCACATCCGAACCGCCGGGATCGCCCGCGTCATCATGTGCCACTGCGAAAGCAGGGAGGCATACGAGCTGGGCAGCAGGCTGGGTATCTCGCTGTTCCAGGGTCGCTATATCGACCACCTACTCGACCTCGAACGCCCGCTGACCCAGCGACAAGGGTCGATACGCTTCAAATAGCCGGTCCGGTCGACGGCGTCGGCCAACCCCGTCGATCCCAGCCCGCATTTCTCACTTTGGCCACGGTCAGCGCTGTCGCGCCGCCCGTGGCCAGTGTGAGAAGCGCCGGCTAAACCTTGCCGCTGACCCCGGCGTCATCGAAGGTCGCCATGCCGGCGTGGCATTCGACCGCGGCCCTGACGATGTTGATCGCCAGCGCCGCCCCCGACCCCTCGCCCAGCCTCATCCCGAGGTCGAGAACCGCCTGGCATCCGATGCGGTCGAGCAAGTGCCGGTGGCCGGGCTCGGCCGAGACGTGGGCGACCAGGCAATGGTCCAGCGCCTTGGGGTCGACCGCCCACAGCACTGCCGCGGCGGCGGTGCAGGCGAAGCCGTCCAGCAGCACCGGCGTGCGCGCCAGCCGCGCCGCCAGGACCGCGCCGACGATCGCCGCCAGTTCCAGCCCGCCCAGGCACCGCAGCACCTGCATCGGGTCAGCCAGGGCCTGCCGATTGGCGGCAATGCCGGCGTCGACCGCGGCCGCCTTGCGCGCCAACCCGGCGCCGTCGACGCCGGTGCCGGGTCCCACCCAGTCCGCCGCCACGCCGCCGAACAGGGCGGTGCAGATCGCCGCCGCCGCGGTGGTGTTGCCGATCCCCATTTCGCCGAGGCACAGCAGGTGAAGGCCCTGGTCCACCGCCATCATCCCATAGGCCATGGCGCGGGCACACGACTCCTCGTCCATCGCCGGGCCGGCGGTGAAGTCGGCGGTCGTAGTGTCGAGGTCCAACTCGTAGACGCGCAGGTCGCTGTCGGCGACCTGGCACAGCTGGTTTACCGCAGCGCCGCCGGCGCGAAAGTTGGCCATCATCTGCCGGGTCACCTCGACCGGATAGGCGGAGACCGCGCGGGCCCGGGCGACGCCATGATTGCCGGCGAACACGGCGACCCGCGGGTGGCGCAGCTCGGGCGGATGGCGGCCCTGCCAGCACGCCATCCAGTAAGCGATCTCCTCGAGCCGGCCGAGCGCACCGGGGGGCTTTGTGAGTCTCGCCTCGCGCTGCCGGGCGGCGGTCCCCGCCTCCAGGTCCGGGGCCGGCAGGTGGCGCGCCAGATCGAGCATCTCGGCCAGAGTGACGGCGGCGGTGCGATCGGTCATCGGCGGTTCCGTCGGGAAGCCGGCGGCGGTCGCGAGACCGGCCGGGTGCAGCGGAACTAGTAGCGATGGCACGGCGCCGGGTCAAAGCCGATCGGCAGCTATCCGCGCTTGCCCCGCCGTCGCGACCCCGCTACCCCTGGACGCCATGGACGACGAATCGGACCCGGCCGACGCGGTCGAGCCGCGGCGCCCGTCGGTCGCGGCGGCGATCAGGGCCTGGCGCGACGAGCTTCATGCCTCGGCGATCTTCCTGACCCGCCTGCCGGTGCGGTGGCGGGGCGACATGCCGGCGGATCTGCCGGCGCGATCGCTGCGCGCCGGCCCGCTGGTCGGCGCGGCGATCGGGCTGGCGGCCGGCCTGGTCTATGCCGGTTCCGGCTGGCTCGGGCTGCCGGCCACGCTGGCCGCGGTCGTCGCCGTCGGGGCGCAAGTCGCGGTGACCGGCGCGCTGCACGAGGACGGCCTGGCCGACGTCGCCGACGGTTTCGGCGGCGGCGACGACCGCGAGGCCAAGCTGGCGATCATGCGCGACAGCCGTATCGGGGCGTACGGCGCGGTCGCGCTGATGCTGACGCTGGCGGCGCGGATTCTGGCGATCGCCGCGCTGGCGCAGCCGGTCGCGGTGATGGCTGCCCTGGCGGCGGCCGGCGCGGCCTCGCGCGCCGCCTGGCCGGGCCTGATGGTGTGGCTGCGGCCGGCGCGCGCCGAGGGGTTGGCAGCGTCGCACGGCCGGCCGGCACTCGACCGGCTTGTGGCCACCGTCGGACTGGCGGCGCTGGTGGCGCTGATCGCGCTGCCGCTCGTCCAAGCCCTGGTCGCCCTGGCCGTCGGCGCGGCCGCCGCCGCCGGGCTGGGCCTGCTGGCGCAGCGCCAGATCGACGGCTATACCGGCGACGTGCTGGGCGCGGCGCAGCAGTCGGTGGAGGTTGCAATGCTGCTGGCGCTGGCCGCGCTGGCGTGACCACCGCGGCTGCCCCCGAACGGTCGCAATTCGGTTCTATCGAGGATCGCCGCGGTCTTCTGAGGGAGCATCAAACCATGTCGCGTTTTCGCGTAACGCCTGTCGTCGCCGTCCTGGCGCTGGCCGTAGCCGCGATACGCCCCGCTTGGGCGATCACCGACCAGGAGGTGCTGGTGGAAAAGGCCCGGCTGACCGTCCAGACGCTGCTGGCGGACCCGGACTACGCGCCGCTGCGGACGTCCCTGGAAAATGCCCAGGCGGTGCTGATCGTGCCGGAGCTGTTGAAGGGCGGCTTCATCATTGGCGGACAGGGCGGCAACGGCGTCCTGGTGGCCCGAGACGAGGACGGCAGATGGGGCGATCCGGCGTTCTATTTGATCGCCGGCGCGTCGATCGGGCTGCAGATCGGCGGCCAGGTCTCCGAACTGGTGATGGCGATCATGACCGAAGATGGACTGAATGCCATTTTGGACCACAACGCGAAGATCGGCGCCGACGTCAGCGCGGCGCTGTTCACCGTGGGCGCCGGCGTCGGGGCCAGCACCGGGCTGGATACCAACGCCGACATGTACGCCTTCTCGCGCAACCAGGGCTTGTTCGCCGGCGGCGCGCTGGGCGGCAGCGTGATCAGCGAAAAGGCCGACTGGAACCGCGCCTACTACGGCGCCGGCGCGACCGGCCGCGGCGTCCTGGACGGACGGTTCAGCAATCCGCACGGCCAGGCGCTGAGCGAGGCCCTGCCGGAATAGCCTGCATCTCGCACACCGGCCACGGTCGGCCCGAGCGCGGCCATGGTCATGATTCGTTAACCCGGTCTTAGGACCGGCCGGTCATGCTCGCCCGCCGGGCCGGGTCCATTTCACTGGTCCGCGGAGCCGGCACCGGACCGGGACCGAAACCACTGCGTTGGGGATAATATGAAGGGATTCATCGGCCTCGTCGCGCTCATCGCCCTGACCGCGGGGTGCCATACCGTGAAGACGCCGCGGCAGGCCGTCGAACAGTCGGCGGCGAATCCCGCGGCGATGTCGTTCCCGGAGGTGTCGGAGTTCGTGCCGTCCGGACACCCCGTCGGATCCTGCGTCACCGAGTCCGAGATGGAGGCGGACCAGGCGATCCGCCTGCACGCCGAGATGATGGTCACCGGCCTGACTTGCCACGCCCATTACCGCGAGCCCACTCTGTTCAGCCGCTATCAGCGGTTCACGGTGGATCACGCGGAGCGCATCCGCGAGTCGCAGCAGACCATGGGGGACTTCCTCGGTCGCTATGGGTCGGGCGCCAGTCAGCGCCTGTTCGACGCCTATCAGACCCAGCTGGCCAACGACGAGGCCCGGCTGATGAGCGAGGTCACGGCGCCGACCTATTGCCAGCTGCGCCGCGACATGTTCTATGCCGCCGCCGGCTTCGACGGCGCCGAGCTGGAGGCCTACGTCGCCCGCCTCGTCGAGCGTTACCGCGACCGCTACCGCGTCTGCGGCTAGCCCGCGATTACGCCGCCCGGGCCGTCGGCGGTCACGCCAGTGCGTTGCCCGTCGTCTCGTCGAACAGGTGCAGTTGGCCGTGCTCGACCGCCAGGACGACCGTGTCGCCCTGGGCGGCGGCGACGATGCCGGGCAGCCGCGCCATCATCAGGTCGCCCTGGCCGTCGATGCGGCCGTGCACCACGGTGTCGGCGCCTAGCGCCTCGATCAGCTCGACGTGGACCTTGATCTCGCACTCCTTGTCGGCCTCGCCGGCGACGTGCAGGTGTTCCGGCCGCACGCCGACGATGACGTCGCGGTCGGCATGGCCGGCGGCCTTGGTGGTGGCCAGCCGGTGGCCGCCCTGGAGGACGACGTGGGCGTTGTCGTCGGCGACCGTGCCGGGCAGGAAGTTCATCGCCGGCGAGCCGATGAAGCCGGCGACGAACAGGCTGGCCGGGTACCGATAGACGTCCAGAGGCGTGCCGACCTGTTCGGCGACGCCGCCGTTCATCACCAGCATCCGATCGGCCAGGGTCATCGCCTCGACCTGGTCGTGGGTGACGTAGAGGCTGGTGATGCCCAGCCGCTGCTGCAGCTTCTTGATCTCGATCCGCATCTGGGTGCGCAGCTTGGCGTCGAGGTTGCTGAGCGGCTCGTCGAACAGGAACACCGCCGGCTCGCGCACGATCGCCCGGCCCATCGCCACCCGCTGGCGCTGGCCGCCCGACAGATTGCGCGGCCTGCGATCCAGGAACTCCGACAGCTCCAGGATGTCCGCCGCCGCCTTGACCCGCTGGTCGATCTCCGGCTTGGGCAGGCCCTTGATGCGCAGCCCGTAGGCCATGTTGTTGTACACCGACATATGCGGGTACAGCGCGTAGTTCTGGAACACCATGGCGATGTCGCGGTCCTTGGGCTCCAGGTCGTTGACCACCCGCCCGTCGATCGAGATCTCGCCGTCGCTGATGCGCTCCAGCCCCGCCACCATGCGCAGCAGGGTCGACTTGCCGCAGCCCGAGGGGCCGAGCATGACCAGGAACTCGCCGTCTCCGACGGCGCAGTCGATCCCCTTGATGACCTCGATATCGTGGCCTGGATAGGTCTTGCGGACGCTGCGGATGACGACGGTCGCCATGGTTATTTCTCCGTCTCCACCAGGCCCTTGACGAACCAGCGCTGCATGAACACCACGACCAGCACCGGCGGCATCATCGCCAGCATCGTCGTCGCCATGATGATCTGCCACTCCGCCTCGTTGTCGCCGACGTTCAGCATGCGGTAGATGCCGATGACCACGGTCTCCAGGTCGTCGGTGATCAGCAGCGGCCACAGATACTGGTTCCAGCCGAAGATGAACAGGATGACGAACAGCGCGGCGATGTTGGTGTGCGACAGCGGCAGCAGGATGTCGAAGAAAAAGCGCATCGGCCCGGCGCCGTCCATCCGCGCCGCCTCGATCAGCTCGTCGGGCACGGTCATGAAGAACTGCCGGAACAGGAAGGTGGCGGTCGCCGAGGCGATCAGCGGGATGGTCAGCCCTGCATAGCTGTTCAGCATGCCGAGATTGGCGACCACCTCGAAGGTCGGCAGGATGCGCACCTCCACCGGCAGCATCAGCGTCAGGAAGATCATCCAGAAGAACACCATGCGCAACGGAAAGCGGAAAAAGACGATGGCGAACGCCGACAGTATCGAGATGGTGATCTTGCCGACCGCGATCACCATGGCCATCACCAGGCTGTTCCACATCATGAACCAGACTGGCTGGGCGCCCGACACCTCCGCCGACCCGGCGATCAGCGCGGTCTTGTAGTTCTCCCAGAAATAATCGCCGGGCAGCAGCGACATCGGCGCCGCCAGAACCTCCTGCAGGCTGTGGGTCGAGGCGATGAAGGTGACGTAGATCGGAAACGCGACGACCAGGATTCCCAGCCAGACCACCGCGTGGCCGAGAACGATCAGGATGCCGCGGTTCTCGACCATCAGTAATGCACCCGCCGTTCGACGTAGCGGAACTGGACGACGGTGAGAGTGATGACGATCAGCATCAGCACCACCGACTGCGCCGCCGAGCCGCCGAGGTCCAGGCCGATGAAGCCGTCGTTGTACACCTTGTAGACCAGGATGGTCGTCGCGTTGGCCGGGCCGCCGGCGGTCACCGCGTGGATGATCCCGAATGTGTCGAAGAAGGCGTAGACGAGGTTGACCACCAGCAGGAAGAACGTCGTGGGCGACAGCAGCGGGAAGACGATCGTCCAGAACCGCCGCGACGGCCCGGCCCCGTCGATCGCCGCGGCCTCGATCAGGCTGCGCGGGATCGCATGCAGCCCGGCCACGAAGAACAGGAAATTGTAGCTGACCTGCTTCCACGACGCGGCGAACACCACCAGCGCCATCGCCTGCTCGCCGTCGACCCGGAAGTTCCACAGATACCCCATGGTCTTCAGGGCGTAGCTGACGATGCCGACGGTCGGGGCGAACATGAACAGCCACAGTACGCCGGCAATCGCCGGGGCCACGGCGTAGGGCCAGATCAGCAGGGTCTTGTACAGCGTGGCGCCGCGGATCACCCGATCGGCCATCACCGCCAGGAACAGCGCCACGCCCATCGACAGGCCGGCGACCACGAAGCTGAAGAAGAACGTTGTTTGCAGCGCGTCGTAGTACAGCGGGTCGCTGAACAGCCTGGCGAAGTTTTCGAACCACACGAACCGCGACGACAGGCCGAACGGATCCTCGCGCAGCACCGACTGGCGCAGCGCCTGCGCCGTCGGCCAAAGGAAAAACACGACGGTGACGACGATCTGCGGTGTGACCAGCAGATACGGCAGGACGCGGTTGTTGAAGGTGACCCGTTTTTCCATCGGCGACGGCGTGCGAGGGAAGATCGTGGCGCCGCCCACTCCAACGCGGGGCGGGCGGCGCCGTTCGACGGTGCGCTACCGCCGCGGCGTCAGCTGTTGTCGTCCTCGAACCGCCGCAGCAGGTCGTTGCCGCGCTCGACCGCGGTGTCCAGCGCCTCCTGCGCCGTCTTGTCGCCGGACCAGACCGCCTCCAGCTCCTCGTTGATGATGTCGCGGATCTGAACGAAGCTGCCGAACCGCAGACCCTTCGAATTCTCCGTCGGCTCGTTCAGCGTCATCTGCAGGATCGCCGTCTCGGTGCCCGGGTTCTCGTCGTAGAAGCCTTGCTCCTTGGTCAGCTCGTAGGCCGCCATGGTGATCGGCAGATAGCCGGTGAACTGGTGCCAGTCGGCCTGTACCTCAGCCGACGACAGGTAGTCGAAGAACGCCGCCACGCCGACATAGTCCTCGTCGTCATGGCCCCGCAGAACCCACAGGGTGGCGCCGCCGATGATGCTGTTCTGCGGCGCGCTGGCCACCTCCGGCCAGTACGGCAGCATGCCGATGCCGAATTCGAATTCGGTGGTCCGCTTGATGCCGGCATAGCCCGCCGAGGAGTTGAAATAGGCCGCGCACTCGCCGCTGGTGAACAGCGCCTGGCTGTCGCCACGGCGGCCGCCATAACGGAACAGGTCGTCATTGGTCAGGTCGGCCAGCGCCTGGATGTGCGCGACATGGGCCGGGCTGTTGATCGTGAACTCGGTGCCCAGCCCGTCGAAGCCGTTCGCCATGGTGCCGATCGGCACGTTGTGCCAGGCCGAGTAGTTCTCGATTTGCACCCAACTCTGCCACGCGGTGGTGAAGCCACAGGGATAGCCGGCCCCCTGGGTGGCCTTGAGCGCCTCGATGAAGTCCGGCCAGGTCGCCGGCGGCGAGTCCGGATCAAGGCCGGCCGCCTCGAACGCCTCCTTGTTGTAGTACATGACCGGGGTCGAGCTGTTGAACGGCATCGACAGCAACTTGCCGTCCGACGTTGTGTAGTAACCGGCGACCGACGCCAGGAAGGCGTCGGGGTCGAACGCCTGGCCGGTGTCCTCCATCAGCTGGTAGACCGGGTAGACGGCGCCTTCGGCCGCCATCATCGTCGCCGTGCCGACCTCGAAGACCTGCACGATGTGCGGCTGTTGGCCGGCGCGGAAGCCGGCGATCGCCGCGGTCATCGTCTCGGTGTAGTTGCCCTTGAAAACGGGCATGAGCTCGTAGTCGTCCTGTGTGGCGTTGAAGCCGGCGGCGATCTCGTCGACCTTTTCGCCCAGCGAGCCGCCCATGGCGTGCCACCACTGGATCTCGGTCGCCGCCTCGGCGGCGGACGCGGCGGCCATCAACGCGGCGGCCGACACGGCAAGGGTAAATCGGACTCTCATGGTCTTTAGCCTCCCTAGGTTCGACTGGCCCGGTACATTTGCCGGGCCGGCCATTTCGTCCGTTCGACGGACTTGTTACGGTGTCATGACAGCCTAAGTCCCACCGACGCCGTCAACCAACAGGTTTTTTTACACGCCGGTTCACGGGCGGGCGCGAAACGTCGGCCAACTCTAATTGCTCAGGGTCCGCGCGACCGCGGCCTGCCAACCGGCGTACAGGCGGTCGCGGGTGGCCGCGTCCATGCGTGGCTCGAACAGCCGGTCGCGGTTCCAGCCCTTCGACACCGCCTCCAGGCTCTCGTAGACGCCGACCTCCAGGCCGGCCAGGTAGGCGGCGCCCAAAGCCGTCGTCTCGGTCACCACCGGCCGCTCCACCGACAGCCCCAGCATGTCGGCCAGGAACTGGCACAGCCAGTCATTGGCCACCATGCCGCCATCGACCCTTATGTCGCTGGGTGTGCTGCCGCCATCGCTGGCCATCGCCTGCATCAGGTCGCGAGTCTGGTAGGCGACCGACTCCAGCGCGGCGCGGACGATTTGGGCCGCGCCGCTGTCGCGGGTCAGGCCCAGGATGGCGCCGCGCGCGTCGGGGTCCCAGTGCGGCGCGCCCAGGCCGGTGAAGGCCGGCACCAGGTAGACCCCGCCGGTGTCGTCCAGCCGCGCCGCCATGGCCTCACTCTCCGGCGCGCTGGCGATCACCTTCAGCCTGTCGCGCAGCCATTGTACCGCCGTCCCGGCGTTGAAGATCGCGCCCTCGATCGCATAGGTCGTCCGGCCGTCCAGGCGGTAGGCGATGGTCGTCAGCATGCGGTGTTCCGACCTCACCGCGCGCGTGCCGATATTGAGCAGGGCGAAGCAGCCGGTGCCGTAGGTCGACTTGATCATTCCGGGTTCGAAACAGGCCTGCCCGACGGTCGCTGCCTGCTGGTCGCCGGCCATGCCGGTGATCGGGATGGCGGCGCCGAACAGCGCCGGGTCGCAGTCGCCGAAATGCGCGCTGTTGTCCTTCACCTCGGGCAGCAGCTCCCGCGGCACGCCGAACATCGCCAGCAGCCCGTCGTCCCAGTCCTGGGTGTGGATGTTGAACAGCATGGTGCGCGAGGCGTTGGTGGCGTCGGTCGCGTGTACCGCGCCGCCGGTCAGGCGGTACAGCAGGTAGCTGTCGACGGTGCCGAACGCCAGCTCGCCGGCCTCGGCCCTGGCCCGCGCGCCCGGCACGTTGTCCAGCAGCCAGGCGACCTTGCTGGCGGAGAAGTACGCGTCGATCAGCAGCCCGGTCTTGTCCTGAACCTCGCGATCGCAGCCCTCGGCGACCTTCCGCCGGCAATAGGGCGCGGTGCGGCGGTCCTGCCAGACGATGGCGTTGTGCACCGCCCGACCGCTGGCGCGGTCCCACAGCACGGCGGTCTCGCGCTGGTTGGTGATGCCGATCGCGGCGATGTCGCCGGCCGCCAGCCCGGCACCGGCCAGCGCCTCGCGGGCGACCGCGACGGTGTCGGCCCAGATATGCTCGGGGTCGTGCTCGACCCAGCCGTCGTGGGGAAAGAACTGCTGCAGCTCGCGCTGCGCCGTGGCCACCGGCAGGGCGCGCGCGTCGAACACGATGGCGCGGCTGGACGTGGTGCCCTGGTCGATGGCGAGCACATGGGTCGCGGCCACGGTCGTCCTCCCGTTCGTCGTCATGTGTTCGTTCGGC
>JAZFQW010000265.1:0-2438 GCA_036445335.1 Alphaproteobacteria bacterium
CCGTCGCGCATGTCGGCATGGTTCAGGTTGGCGTTGACGAAATTGGCGCCGTGCAGGCGGGCGCCGCGCAGGTCGGTGTCGGCCAGGACGGCGCCGTCCAGGTCGCAGGTCGACAGGTCGGCGCCGAACAGGTCCGCGCCCCTGAGGTTGGTGCCGATCAGCGAGCCACCGGCCAGCTTGACGCCCGACAGCTTGGCCTCGCGCAGGTCGATGCCGTCGAGGTTGAAGCCCTCCAGGTTGGCCAGGGTCAGGTTGGCGCGCACGCCGCCGCGCTGGCGCTTCAGCCACCGACCATGATCGGCAACCGCCCGATTGAACTGTTCCGGCTTCATGCGGCTCCCAACGGCGGACGTCAAGACTGGGCCGATTGGTAACGCGGGCCAACGGCGGAAATTAACCAATAATCATGGTCGCGAATACCTTACCGAAAGCTGAACGCCAAATGTCGGGCAATTTAGTTAATTTTGCTGTATGTTGGTCTGCAACGACCTCTTCGCCGCCAACGAGCGGCGGTTCCTCGCAGGTCGGTCGGGTGGAAGCGCAGGTCTAGTATCTCGTGGTGGGGCGCCACTCCAGTCGGAGGATGCAAGACATGCGGATTGGACGCTGGCCGGTAGCGGCCATCCTTGCCTGCTGGATGTCGGTGGCCGCGAATGCGGCGCCGGAAGGGATCCCCTTCGGACGGTCGCTGCTGGACCATGCCATCGCGGAACGTTTGGCCGGCGGCGGCCGGGTCACCGTCAGCGGCCGCGACCTGGCGGCGCCCGACCTGCGCGCGCTGTACGCGCCGCGTGACTATGCGCCGTTGTGGGTCGGCCAGGATGGCCCGTCGCCGCGCGTCCGCGAGTTGTTGGACGCGCTGGCGGGGGCCGGCCGCGAGGGGCTGGTGGTCGATGACTATTACCGCGACGAGATCGACAACGCCTTGGTCGGCACCGGTCTCGCCGACCGGGTCGCGGCCGAGCTGCTGCTCAGCGCCGCGGCGATGCGGTACGGCGCCGATGTCGCCGTCGGCCGGATCGATCCGCGGCGGCTGACTGACCAGATCGATTTCGGGCCACGTTCGATCGACCGGCCGGCCCTGGCCCTGACCGCCGCCACGACGCCGGACGTCGATGCCTACCTGAACGGGCTGGCGCCGGCACGGCCGGCCTATGACGACCTGCGCCGGGCGCTGGCGCAGTACCGTGAGCTCGCCGCCGCCGGTGGCTGGCCGACTGTGCCCGACGGCCCGCTGTTGCGCCCGGGCGACGCCGGCGATCGGGCGCCGGCGCTGCGCGCCCGGCTAGAGGTCACCGGCGACTGGTCGGCGCACGCGGCCGCCGGCGGGGACCGCGACGCGCCGGTCCACGACGAGGCACTGGTCGCGGCGGTGGAGCGGTTCCAGGCGCGCCACGGGCTCGCCGTCGACGGCATCGTCGGCCCGCGCACGCTGGCGGCGCTCAACGTCCCGGCGACGGTCCGGGTGGGCCAGATCGTGGCCACCATGGAGCGCTGGCGCTGGCTGCCCGACGCGCTCGGAAACCGCCACCTGCTGGTCAACGTGCCCGACTTCTCGCTAACCGTGGTCGACAACGAGCAGGCGGTGCGCCGCATGAAGGTCATCGTCGGCCGCCCGACCCGGCCGACGCCGCTGTTCAGCAGCGACCTCACCTGGATGGAATTCAACCCGACCTGGACCGTGCCGACCAGCATCGCGGAGAAGGACTATCTGCCGGTTCTGCTGGACGACCCCGGCTATCTGGCCGACCACAATATCCGGCTGTACTCTGGCTGGCAGGCGGGTGCCGACGAGCTGTCGGCCACCGACATCGACTGGTCGCTGGTCGGACGCGGGATCCGTGGCCTGATGCTGCGGCAGGAGCCGGGGTCGGGCAACGCGCTGGGCAAGGTCAAGTTCATGATGGCCAACCGGTTCAGCGTCTACCTGCACGATACCCCCGGGCGCAGCCTGTTCAGCCGCGACGTACGCACGTTCAGCTCGGGCTGCATCCGGCTCGCCGAGCCGCTTTGGCTGGCCGACTATCTGCTGGACGGCGCCGCTCGCTGGCGTGGCACGCGGCGGGCCTCCATCCTGGACGGCTGGGATACCACCCGCATGTCGATGCCGGCGTCGATGCCGCTGCACGTTGTCTACGTCACCGCGTGGATCGACGACCAGGGACGGATGAACTTCCGCGACGACATTTACGATATCGACAGCGGGCTGCTCGACGCCCTGGCCGTCGCCCGGCCGCCGCACCAGCAGCTGGTCCAGGCCGACTGACCCGGTCCGGCGGGAAGCCGGGCCGCGATCGGCGCAATAGACCTATAGCCCGCACCTTTCGTGTTGGCCGCGCAGACTGTGGCCAGTGTGAGAAATGCGAGTTGGGGATTGGGGGCGCCGTTGCGGCGGATCGCGTGCGACCGGCGTTCGTCCAGGCCGGCACTTTTCGGTT
>JAZFQW010000266.1:0-4158 GCA_036445335.1 Alphaproteobacteria bacterium
GCGTCGATGCGCAGCAGCGCCAGGTCGGTGCTCTCGTCCGACAACAGCAGGTCGGCGTCGAATTCGCGCCGGTCGCTCAGCACGACGGTGATCTCGTCGGCGTTCTCGATCACGTGGTGGTTGGTCACGATCAGCCCGTCGGACGCCACGATGACGCCGGACCCGAGCGCGATCTGTGTGCTCTCGCGCGGCCGGCCCAGCGGGAAGTCTTCGCCGAAGAAGCGCTGGAAGAACGGGTCGTCGAACAGCGGCGAGATGGCGCGCTGGCGCACCATGCGGGTGGCATAGATGTTGACCACCGCCGGCGCGGCCTGGCGGACCAGCGGCGCGAAGCTGAGGGTGATCTGCTGGCGGCTGTCGGGCACGGTCTGCGCCGCCGCGGGCGGACCCAGGACAACCGCGAGCACGGCGATCAGCGCGACGATGAAACGGTTCGACGCCATAGTGCATAAAGTAGGCATCGCCGACGCGATCGCATAGCCCGATCGCTCGCGAGTCGGCGCGACAGCGTCACGCAGACCGTGACCAGCGTGAGAAGTGCGGGCTGGCAGAGCGGTGCCCGAAACGCCCAAGGGCAGCCCGATGGCTGCCCTTTCGACCGCCCAATTCGGCTCGGCTATTCCACCGCGGCCTCGTCCTCCTCCTCGTCCTGGGCGGGGCCGCTGTCCTGGCCCTTGGCGTCGGGGTCGCGGTCGACGAATTCGATCAGCGCCATCGGCGCGGCGTCGCCATAGCGCAGGCCCGCCTTTAGGACGCGGGTGTAGCCGCCCGGCCGGTCCTTGTAACGGTCCGCCAGCGCGTCGAACAGCTTGGCGACCATGGCGTCGTCGCGCAGCATGGCGAAGGCGCGGCGGCGCTGGTGCAACCCGCCCTTCTTACCCAGGGTGACGAGTTTTTCGACCACCGGGCGCAGGTCCTTGGCCTTCGGCAGGGTGGTCTTGATCTGCTCGTGCTTGATCAGCGCGGCCGCCATGTTGGCGAACATCGCCCGGCGATGGCTGCCGCTGCGGTTCAACTTACGTCCGCTCAAGCCGTGACGCATGGCTTGGTCCTCCTCATGGCCTGGCCCCGCGCACGAGACCGATGGCGGGCGCCCCGCCCCGACCGCCGGCGGCGCGATGCCGGCGGCGGCGGGTACGGCGGCGACGGGTCACCGCGACCCGGTTGCGGCCCTTTGGGGCCTCAGTACGGCTCCTCGAGCTTCTTGGCCAGCTCCTCGATGTTCTCCGGCGGCCAGTTGGGGATTTCCATGCCGAGATGGAGGCCCATCTGCGACAGCACCTCCTTGATCTCGTTCAGCGACTTGCGGCCGAAATTCGGCGTCCGCAGCATCTCCGCCTCGGACTTCTGTACCAGGTCGCCGATATAGACGATATTGTCGTTCTTCAGGCAGTTGGCCGACCGCACCGACAATTCCAGCTCGTCCACCTTGCGCAGCAGGTTGCGGTTGAACGGCACCTCCTCCGACGTCTCTTCGCGCCGCTCGTGCTGCGGCTCCTCGAAGTTGACGAACAGCCGCAGCTGGTCCTGCAGGATCCGCGCCGCCAGGGCGACCGCGTCGTCCGGCGTCACCGCGCCGTTGGTCTCGACCGACAGCGACAGCTTGTCGTAGTCGGTGACCTGGCCGACCCGGGTGTTGTCGACCTTGTACGACACCTTGCGCACCGGACTGTACAGCGCATCCACCGGGATCAGTCCGATCGGCGCGTCCTCAGGCCGGTTCTGCGCCGCCGGGACATAGCCCTTGCCCAGATTGACCGTCATTTCCATGTTGAGCCGGGCGTCTTGGTCCAGGGTGCAGATCACCAGGCTCGGGTCCATGATCTCGATGTCCGGACCGGTGATGATCTGGCCGGCGGACACCGGCCCCGGACCCTCGGCGTGCAGCCGCATGCGCTTTGGCCCATCGGCGTGCATCCTGAGCGCCAGCGCCTTGACGTTGAGGACGATGTCGGTGACGTCCTCGCGAACGCCGGGGATCGACGAGAACTCGTGCAGCACGCCGTCGATCTGCAGCGAGGTCACCGCCGCGCCCTGCAGCGACGACAGCAGCACCCGCCTGAGCGCGTTGCCCAGGGTCAGGCCGAAGCCGCGCTCCAGCGGGTCGGCGACGATGGTCGCGCGCCGCTGGGCATCGTCACCCTGCTGGATGTCCAGCGTGCCGGGCTTGATGAGTTCCTTCCAATTCCTTTGAATCACGGAGCATTCCCTCTTGCCAACTGACGACCCGGCCGGACCGGGTCCATCTGCCCTCGGGCGCCAGTCGCCTAGCGCCGAGGAGTTCCGATCCCATGCCGGGCGGCCGCGTGGCGAACGGCCGCTGTCCCGGATCGGCGGGCGATATTCGGTGCGCTAGGAGCCTGTCCGAGTTAAGCATTACTCGGACAGGCTCCTACACGCGCCGTTTCTTGCGGGGGCGAACACCATTGTGCGGGATCGGCGTGACGTCGCGGATCGAGGTGATCTGAAACCCGACCGCCTGCAGCGCGCGCAGGGCCGATTCGCGCCCCGAGCCGGGTCCCTTTACCGTCACCTCCAGCACCTTCATGCCGTGTTCCTGCGCCTTTCGGCCAGCATCCTCCGCCGCCATCTGGGCGGCGTAGGGCGTCGACTTGCGGCTGCCCTTGAAGCCCATCGAGCCCGCCGAGGACCACGAGATCGCGTTGCCCTGGGCATCGCTGATGGTGATCATCGTGTTGTTGAACGAGGCCATCACGTGGGCGACGCCCGACGTGATGTTCTTGCGCTCGCGTCGGCGCACGCGCGCGGAGGCAGGCGGTTTAGCCATGTCAGCTGTTCCCTTCGAACCGGCGGGCTATTTCTTCTTGCCGGCGATCGGCCTGGCGGGGCCCTTACGGGTGCGGGCATTGGTGTGGGTCCGCTGACCGCGGACCGGCAGGCCCTTGCGGTGACGCAGGCCGCGGTAGCACCCCATGTCCATCAAGCGCTTGACGTTCATCGCCACCTCGCGGCGCATATCGCCCTCGACCTGATAGTCGCTGTCGATCATTTCGCGGATCCGTATGACCTCGTCTTCAGTCAGCTCGCTGACCCGGCGTTCCCGCGGGATGCCGAGCGAGGTGCAGATCTTGGTCGCGGACGTCCGCCCGATGCCGTGGATGTAAGTCAGCGCGATTTCGGCGCGCTTGTGAGTCGGGATATTGACGCCAGCAATACGCGCCACGCCGGTACTCCTTTGGTCGGTGCCGCCTGCGGCAGGGCCGCTGGGCCGTCCGTCTCGTCGACGGCCGGCCCCTGCCTCGCCGGGTGGCGTCCTTGTTCAACATTGGCCCCTGGGTCGGGACGAACGAAACCGTTCGGGCCGTCCTGGTCCGGGGCGGCGCGATTATAGGCACCCAGCCCTTCGAGTCAACACTCCCTCAGCCCGCCAGAGCCGCCCCGATCTGGTCTGTCACGGCATCGATGCCGGCCATGCCGTCGACGCTCTTCAACACCCCGCCGCGATCGTAGTAGGGCAGGATCGGCGCAGTCTGCCGGTGATAGGCGTCGAGCCGGTTTCTCACCGTTTCGGCGTTGTCGTCCGACCGCCGCTCGAACTCGGTGCCGCCGCAAACGTCGCAGACGCCGTCCACCCGCGGCAGCATGAACTTGTCGTTGTAGCCGGCGCCGCAGGTCTTGCAGGTGAAGCGTCCCGAGATCCGCTCCACCAGCGCGCCGTCGTCGACCTGCATCTCGATCGCGGCGTCGAGCTTCAGGCCCTTCTCGGCCAACATGGCGTCCAGCGCCTCGGCCTGCCGGACGGTGCGCGGAAACCCGTCCAGGATGAACCCGCTGGCGCAATCCGGCTGGTCGATCCGCTCAGAGATCATGCCGATCATGATGTCGTCGGGGACCAGCTGGCCGGCGTCCATGATCGCCTTGGCCCGCCTGCCCAGGTCGCTGCCGCTGGCGACCGCGGCGCGCAACATGTCGCCGGTGGACAGTTGAGTCAGCCCGTGCTTCTGCTCGAGGCGCTTGGCCTGCGTGCCCTTACCGGCGCCGGGCGGCCCCAGCAGAATCAGATTCATCCACGCCTCCCCCTCAGCTTGGACTTCTTGATCAGGCCTTCGTACTGATGGGCCAGCAGATGCGAATGGATCTGCGCCACCGTGTCCATGGTGACGGTCACCACGATCAGCAGGCTGGTGCCGCCGAAAT
>JAZFQW010000267.1:0-3053 GCA_036445335.1 Alphaproteobacteria bacterium
CTCGATCCGCACCGGGCAGGTCGTGGAGTTGTGAGCCCCGGCGGCGCCGGGTGGCCGGCCCTTCGCCGTCTCACACCGGGCCCGGAAATTTCGACGACAGAACCGCCCGGACCGCCGTCCCCCTCACCCTGACCCTCTCCCCAAGGAGAGGGAATCCCGCCGCACGGAACGGTGACAATTCTCCTCTCCTTGGGGAGAGGGCTAGGGTGAGGGGGACGGCGGTCCGGTCGCCGGGACTCCCGGGACCACGGTGTCAGGCCGCCGGCGCTCACAACTCCACCACCTGCCCGGTGCGGATCGAGCGATCCGCGGCCAATACTATTTTCAGGCTGTTGACCGCGTCGTGCATGTGGTCGGTCAGGTCGGTATCGTCGCGGATCGCCGACAGCAGGAACGCCTGTTCGCGGGCGCACAGCTCGTCGTGGTCGGGCTCGTCGGCCATGCTGATGGTCTCGTCGGGGCGCGCCAGGGTGCCGTCGGGGGCCAGCGCGGCGTGGTGCAGGCGGATCGCACTGGTCTTGGTGTGGGTCTCCATGTCGGCGGACCCCGGCGCATCGCCGCCGCCCTGTTCGGCCATGACGATGCTGACGCAGCCCTTCGGGCCGATGATGTCCTTCACGAAGAACGCGACCTCGCTGACCATCGGTCCCCAGGCGGCCTCGTACCAGCCGACCGAGCCGTCGTCGAAGGTCACCTGCAGCTGGCCGTAATTGTACATGTCGGGCGCCACCTCGTCGCTGAGGCGGGCGCCGATGCCGTGCACCCGGACCGGCCGGGCGCCGGTGATCAGGCACATGATGTCGACGTAGTGCACGCCGCAATCGACGATCGGCGACAGCGTCTTCATCAGGTTCTTGTGCCACGTCCAGGCCTCGCCCGCACTCTGCTGGTTGAGGTTCATCCGCATCGCCAGCGGCTTGCCCAGCGTGCGCGCCAGCTCCACCAGCCGGGTCCAGGACGGGTGGTGCCGCAGGATATAGCCGACCACCAGCTTGCGGCCGGTCCGGACCGACGCGGCCACGACGCGCTCGGCGTCCGCGACGGTCTCGGCCAGCGGCTTCTCGACGAAGACGTGGGCGCCGGCCTCCAGCGCGGCGACGGCGTAGTCGGCGTGGGTGTCGGACCAAGTGTTGATCGACACCGCGTCGGGCCGCAGGGTCGCCAACGCCTCGCGGTAGTCGGCGAACCGCGGCAGCGACGCCAGCTCGGCCGGCAGGTCGCCGCGGTCGGCGATGTGGCGGGCGCACAGCCCGGCGATCTCGAACCCGTCGAGCGCGTGGTACGCCTTGGCGTGCGACAGCCCCATATGGCCCAGCCCGACCACCAGTACCCTCACCCTGTCGCTCACCACCGATCCTCCGCCGCTGAGAGGGGGTCAGGAAGCATGAGTGACCCCACGATCGTCGTTTCGTGCCACCGTGCACCGCAGGGTGGCGTTAAGATCGGCATTGCAGGCGGTCCGCCGGGCGCTGTCAATGCGCGCGGCGGGCCGGCGGGCGTCCGCGCGGGGATGCGACACCAATGAGCACCGCCTTCGTCACCGGGGCGACCGGGTTCCTCGGCCTGAACTTGGTCGAGCAGCTCACGCGGCAGGGCTGGCGGGTCACCGCGTTGCACCGGCGGCGCTCCAACGTCGCGCGGCTGGCGCCGTTCGAGCCGGCGCTGGCTGAGGGCGACATCCTCGACCGCGACTCGCTGGAGGCGGCAATCCCGTCGAACGTCGACGCGGTGTTCCACGTCGCCGCCAGCACGTCGGTGTGGTCGCGGCGCAACGAGCGCCAGACCCGCGCCAATGTTGGGGGCACCCGCAACGTCCTGGCCGCCGCGCTGAGCCGCGGCGCGCGGCGGTTCGTCCATACCTCGACCTGGAACACCTTCGGGCTGGAGCACGCCGAAATCTCCGAGGACACGCCGCAGACCGGCGGGTCGTCGTGGATCAACTACAACCGCAGCAAGACGATGGCGGAGCGGTCGGTCCGGCGGGCGGTGGGCGAGGGGCTGGACGCCGTCATCGTCAACCCCGCGCACATCGTCGGGCGGTACGACACCAACGGCTGGGCGCGCATGATCCGGCTGGCCGCCGCCGGCAAATTGCCCGGCGTCCCGCCGGGGTCGGGGTCGTTCTGCCACGCCGAGCAGGTCGCGCTGGCGGAGATCGCCGCGGCCGAGCGCGGCGCCACCGGCGAGAACTACCTGCTGGGCGGCACCGACGCCAGCTTCGTCGAACTCGTCGGCATCGTCGGCGAGCTGACCGGCCGTGCGGTGCCCAAGAAGCCGGTGCCGGCGTGGTTGCTCCACCTGACCGCGCGACTGTCCGCCGGCGCCGCGCTGGTGACCGGCCGGGAGCCCGCGGTGACGCCGGAAGGCGTGGCGATGGTCACCGTCCACCCGCGCATCGTCTCCGACAAGGCGGCGCGGGTGCTCGGCTACAGGTCCGTCCCGCTGCGCCACATGCTGGAGGACGCGGTCGGCTGGCTCAAGGCGGAGGGGCTGGTGTAGCGCCGCGCGCTACGGATTCGCCTGCTCGGCCCTGGATAAGGGTCAGCATACCGATCTCCGGAGACAGACCCTTTGTCTACGCGCTCGTGCTGTCGCGTCCGCCGATCCACGTCTCGACCACCCGCAGGCCGTCGTCCAGCAGCACCAGGTCGGCGCGGTGGCCGGGCTCGATGCGGCCGATCCGGTCGCCGAGGCCGAGGAAGGCCGCCGGATAGGCCGACGCCATGCGCAGCGCCTCCTCCACCGGCAGGCCGACTCGGCTGACGGTGTTGCGCACCGCCGTGGCCATGTCGAGGGCGGAGCCGGCCAGGGTGCCGTCGGCGTTGGCGCAGCGGCCGTCGATCTCGGTGATGGTCTCGCCGTAGAGCTCGAAGCTGCGGCTCTGCGCACCCACCGTCGCCATCGCATCGGTCACCAGGACCATCCGGCCGCGCCGCTTTACGGCGATCGCCAGCCGCAGAGTCGTGGCGTGGACGTGGACACCGTCGACGATCAGGCCGCACCAGCTGTCCGGGTCGTCGAGCGCGGCGCCGACCACCCCCGGCGCGCGGCTG
>JAZFQW010000268.1:0-4637 GCA_036445335.1 Alphaproteobacteria bacterium
GGCGACGCGGAACCTGGCCGAAGCAGAACCCCTTGGCCGCGCCGTCGTCGATGTCGGCGAGGCGGCATAGCATCCGACCAGGGCTGGCTCTGTGGTCAGTCAGGGTCGGTGTCCCCCATTCGGCAGACCAGCCGCCACTCCGCCTCGGTGACCGGCTGCACCGACAACCGGCTGTTCTTCACCAGAACCATGTTGGCGAGCCGTGGTTCCGCCTTGATCGCGGCGATCGGCACCGGATTCGCGAACGGCCGGACCGCCCGGAAGTCGACTGCGAACCACTTGCCCGTGGGGTCGGTCGAGTCGGGGTGCGCCTCGCCCGCCACGTCGACGATGCCGACCACATCGGTGCCCTTGACCGAATGGTAGAAGAACACCTTGTCGCCGCGCTTCATCGCCAACAGGTTGTTCTTGGCCTGGTGGTTGCGGATGCCGTCCCATTCCTCGACCCCGGCGGCCACTTGGTCGTCCCACGACCAGGCGCCCGGTTCCGATTTGATCAGCCAATAGGCCATGGCGGTCACTCCTTCGGAATGACTTGACGCCAGCGCGACACCGTCACGGTCTCGAACAGGCCCGACTTGTTGTAGGGATCGCCGGCGCAGAACGCCTCGGCCGCCGCGCGGTCCTCGAAATCGATCAGGAACACGCTACCGGTCATCGCCGCGCCGTCTTCGGTCAGGGTCGGGCCGGCGGCGACGATCCTGTCCTGGAGCGCACCGATATAGCCGAGGTGAGCGGACCGGTTGTCCGTCCTGACCCCGGCATGCCCCGGCTTGTCGACGCAATGGATATGAAACAGCATGGGGTCCCCTTCGGATTGGCGTGGCGTTGGCGCCGGCACCCTAGCCTGCATTTCTGATACTGGCCATGGTCTGCGCGGCCCTGACACGTCAATGCTCGGCCTTGAACGGCCGGTCGAGCAGCGCGGCGATGGCCGTACTGACGTCCGCCGCGCCGCGCAACACGGCATCGACACCGGCCGCCACCGGCGCCTCGACGCCGTGGTCGGCGGCCAGGCGGACCACGGCGGCGGCGGTGTAGACCCCCTCGCTGACCGACCGCCGCCCGGCCAGCACCTCGGCCAGGGTCCGGCCCTGTCCGAGCGCATGACCCAGCGAGGCGTTGCGCGACGCCAGGCTGGTGCAAGTCAGCATCACATCGCCCAGCCCGGAGAGGCCCATCAGGGTCTCGCGCCGCGCGCCCATCGCCGCGCCCAGGCGCATCAGCTCGGCCAGTCCGCGGGTAATAAGCGCCGCCCGCGCGTTGTCCCCCAGCCCGCGGCCCATCACGATCCCGGCGGCGATCGCCAGCACGTTCTTCACCGCGCCGCCGATCTGTACCCCCAGCAGATCGTCCGACCAGTAGGGCCGGAAGGTGCGGCTGCCCAGCGCCCGGACCAGCGCCTCGCCCAGGCCGGCGTCGGCGCAGCCGAGCGTGACCGCGGTCGGCAGGCCGCCGGCGACCTCCGCGGCGAAGCTCGGCCCCGACAGAACCGCCAGCGCAGCATCCGGCCGCTCGGCCGCCGCCACCTCGGACATCAGCGCGCCGCTCGCGGTCTCGAACCCCTTGGCGCAGATCACCAGCGGCGGCGGCGTCGCCGGCAGGCGCCGGCACAGCTCGCGGACGTGCTGCGCCGGGGTGACGATCAGCAAGGCGTCGGCGGCCGCCGCCCGGGCCAGGTCGGTGGTGGCGGTGATGGCGGGATCGAGCGGGATGCCGGGCAGGTAGATCGGGTTCTCGTGGCGCGCACCGATCGCCGACACGACGTCGGGGTTGCGCGCCCACAGGACGACCCGGCGGCCTGCCCGCACCGCCGCCTGGGCCAGCGCGGTGCCCCAGGCGCCGCCGCCGATCACGCCGATGCGGTCGAGTCCGGTCATGCCTTGACCCCGGCGCCGAGGGCAGGCGCGGCCGAGGGGTCGAGCGGCCAGCGCGGGCGCGGCGCAAAGTCGAGGGTGTCGGTCCGGCCGAGCCGCAGCCGCTCCAGCCCGGCCCAGGCGATCATCGCCGCGTTGTCGGTGCACAGTGCCTGTGGCGGGGCGACGAACGGCAGCCCACAGTCCGCGGCCAGGGCGCCCAGGCGGTCGCGCAGCGCCTGGTTGGCGGCGACGCCGCCGGCGACGACCAGCGCGCCGCCGCTTCGGTGGGCGCGGCGGAACTGGGCGACGGCGTTGCGCGTCCGGTCGACCAGGCAGTCGCCGACGGCGGCCTGAAACCCGGCGGCCAGATCGGCGACATCGCGCCGCCGCAATGGGCCCGGCGGCAGCGCGTCGACTCGCCGGCGCACCGCGGTCTTGAGACCGGAGAACGAGAAATCGCAGCCGTCGCGGCCGACCATCGGCCGCGGCAGGTCGACGCGCCCGGGGTCGCCGCCGCGCGCTTCCCGCTCGATCTGCGGTCCGCCGGGATAGCCCAGGCCCAGTAGCTTGGCGACCTTGTCGAACGCCTCGCCGGCGGCGTCGTCGATGGTGGTGCCCAGCCGGCGATAGGCACCCACCCCCGCGACCGTCACCAGCTGGCAGTGGCCGCCGGACACCAGCAGCAGCAGGTACGGGAAGTCCAGGTCGTCGGTCAGCCGCGCGGTCAGCGCGTGCCCTTCCAGGTGGTTCACGGCCAGGAACGGCAGGCCCCGCGCCGCGGCGATCGCCTTGGCGGTCATCACCCCGACCATGATGCCGCCGATCAGCCCCGGACCGCCGGTCGCCGCAACCGCGTCGAGTTCGGCCAGCGCCGTCCCCGCGTCGGCCAGCGCCCGGCGGACCAGCCCGTAGAGATGGACGAGATGGGCGCGCGCGGCGATCTCAGGCACGACGCCGCCATAGGGCCGGTGCTCGTCGAGCTGCGACAACACGATGTTGGAGCGAATCACGCGGTCGTCGGATACGACGGCGGCGGCGGTCTCGTCGCAGGAGGTCTCGATGCCGAGCACGAGCATGGGGGCGGTCGCGATCTGCCAGGGCCGGGCCGTGTCATAGCAGGCGGCGGCGCCCGCCGGCAACGGCGCGGTCCCATTGACGCTTGGCCGGGCGCGGCCTAAACCACCGCCGCATGAGCACCCGACTTCGTATCGGCACGCGGGGCAGCCCGCTGGCGCTGGTCCAGGCCCGGCAGGTCGCCGACCGGTTGGCGGCGGCGCACGCCGAGCTGGCGGCGCCGGGGGCGCTGGCCACCGTCGTCATCAAGACCGCCGGCGACCGCGTCCAGGACCGCACGCTGGCGGAGGGCGGCGGCAAGGCGCTGTTCACCAAGGAGATCGAGGACGCACTGCTGGACGGCACGATCGATCTGGCGGTCCATTCGATGAAGGACGTCCCGACCTGGCTGCCCGACGGCCTGGAGATCGCCTGCCTGCTGCCGCGCGAGGACCCGCGCGATGCGCTGTTCGCGCGCGTCGGCGACTCGCTCGGATCGCTGCCCGCCGGCGCCGTCGTCGGCACCGCCTCGCTGCGCCGCCGGGCGCAGATCCTGGCGCGGCGCCCCGACCTCACGGTGGTGCCGTTGCGCGGCAATGTCGGCACCCGGCTCGCCAAGCTGGCCGACGGCAAGGTCGACGCCACGCTGCTGGCGGTCGCCGGGCTGCGGCGGCTGGGCGAGGCAGACCGGATCACCGCCATCCTGGCGCCCGAGGAGATGCTGCCGGCGGTCGCCCAGGGCGCCATCGGCATCGAGTGCCGTGCCGGTGACGACCGGACGCTGGCCTGGGTGGCGCCGCTCGATTGCGCCGCCACGGCGCGCCGGGTCGCCGCCGAGCGCGCCCTGCTGGCGGTGCTCGACGGCTCCTGCCGCACGCCGATCGCCGCCCTGGCCGAGCTCGACGACAGCGGTGGACTGGCGTTCGATGCGCTGGTCGCGCGGCCCGACGGCAGCGCCATGCACCGGGTCCGCCGCACCGGCGCCGGCGCCGACGCCGTCGCCATCGGGCGCGACGCCGGGGCCGAGCTGAAGGCCCGGGCGGGCCCGGATTTCCTGTCATGACGGCACGGCGTCGCGGCGATCGGCCGGCCCGCGTCGGGGCCGGGACCCGCCGATGAGCCGCTGGCTGATCACCAGGTCGGCGGACGACGCCACCGAACTGGCGACCGCGCTGGCCGAGCGCGGGCACGAGGCGGTCGCGGCGCCGCTGCTGACGATCGACTATTCCGCCACCGGGCCAATAACGTTGGACGGCGTCCAGGCGCTGCTGTTCACCAGCAGCAACGGCGTCCGCGCCTTCGCGCGGTCGGAGCGGCGGCGCGACCTGCCGGCGCTGGCGATCGGGCGGGCGACGGCGGCGGCGGCGCGGGCCGCCGGCTTCGCCGCCGTCGGGTGCGCCGATGGCGACGCGCCGGCCCTGGCGCGGCTGGCCATCGAGCGGCTCGACCCGGCCGCCGGCGCGCTGTTTCACCCTGCCGGCAAGGACGTCGCCGGCGACCTGAAGGACACGCTGGAGGCGGCCGGCTTCGCCGTGCGCCGAACGGTGCTGTATCGCGCGACGGCGGCGGCGACGCTGCCGCCCGCCGCCGCCGCCGCCCTGCGACAAGGCGGCTTGGCCGGCACCCTGTTTTTCTCTCCCCGAACGGCGGACGTGTTTGCTAGGCTCGTCGCCGCGGCCGGGCTGGTGGAGCGGCTTCGCGGGCTGATCGCGCTTTGTCTCAGCC
>JAZFQW010000269.1:0-3672 GCA_036445335.1 Alphaproteobacteria bacterium
GTCAGCAGCGGATCGGCGCCGGCGAACTTTTCGAAGGTGAAGCGCGGCATCTTGGTGACGACATAGTCGATGGTCGGCTCGAAGCTGGCCGGCGTCACCCGCGTGATGTCGTTGTCCAGCTCGTCCAGGGTGTAGCCGACTGCCAGCCGGGCTGCGATCTTGGCGATCGGGAAGCCGGTCGCCTTGGACGCCAGCGCCGACGACCGCGATACCCGCGGGTTCATCTCGATCACCACCAGCCGGCCGGTCGCCGGGTCGACCGCGAACTGGACGTTCGATCCGCCGGTGTCGACGCCGATCTCGCGCAGCACCGCGATCGCGGCGTCGCGCATCAGCTGGTATTCCTTGTCGGTCAGCGTCAGCGCCGGGGCGACCGTAATGGAATCGCCGGTGTGAATGCCCATCGGGTCGACGTTCTCGATCGAGCAAACGATGATGCAGTTGTCGGCGCGGTCGCGCACGACCTCCATCTCGTACTCTTTCCAGCCCAGCACCGATTCCTCGATCAGCACCTGGTGGACCGGGCTGAGACGCAGGCCATTGCGCACGATCTCGTCGTATTCGGCGCGGTTGTACGCCACGCCGCCGCCGGCGCCGCCCAGTGTGAACGACGGCCGGATAATCACCGGCAATCCGATCTCGTCGAGCGCCCCGGCGGCCTCGCCGATGCCGGTGACCATGCGGCTCTTCGGCACCTCCAGGCCGATCCGCACCACCGCCTCGCGGAACAGATTGCGGTCCTCGGCCTTGGCGATGACCTCGCGGCGGGCGCCGATCAGCTCGATCCCGAGGCGCTCCAGCGTGCCGTCCTCGGCCAGCGCCATCGCGGTGTTCAAGCCGGTCTGTCCGCCCATGGTCGGCAGCAGCGCGTCGGGCCGCTCGGCCTCCAGGATGCGGGCGACGTACTCCGGCGTGATCGGCTCCACATAGGTGGCGTCGGCCAGCTCCGGGTCGGTCATGATGGTCGCCGGGTTGGAGTTCACCAGCACGACGCGATAGCCCTCCTGCTTCAGCGCCTTGCACGCCTGCGCCCCGGAGTAGTCGAACTCGCACGCCTGGCCGATGACGATCGGCCCGGCGCCGATGATCGCGATGGAGGAAATGTCCGTCCGCTTAGGCATGAGCTAACCGGCGCCTGAAAGTGAGTGAACCACAGGGGCACAAAGCCATCGAGTCCTGATCACAGAGACACACAGACGGCGGGCCATCGGCCCAACCGCTTCCAAATTGCCGGAACGCAGTCCAACGGCATTCCCCATGAGGTTCTCTATGTCTCTGTGGTGTCAAATTTCGGTTCTGCAGACTCGGTCTCGCCAACACGTTGAAACCCGAATTTCCGACCGGTGGATGCCGAACATCCTGCGGGCGTCGCGACGGCGTTCTTATAGAGACGGGCGGTCGTCGGCACCAGACTTTCGGGTTCGGGCTGGACCGGTCGGCTCGATCAGGCGGGTCGGCGTCCGGCCGTGGTCGCGGTACTCGCCGGTGGTGGGGTCGGGTCGGGGTTGGTCAGCGCGGTCAGCACGTGGTCGCGCCACGCCCCGTCGATGAACAGATAGGCCTTGGCGAAGCCCTCGACCTCGAAGCCCAGGCGCTCCAGCAGCCCCGCGCTGCGCGCGTTGCCGGGCTGGTAGTTGGCCATCAGCCGGTGCAGCCCCATCCGCCCGAACGCCCAGGCGGTCACCAACTGCATCGCCTCGTGCATCAGGCCGCCGCCCTCGGCGTCGCGATCGATGTGATAGCCCAGATGGCAGGCCTGTAACGGCCCGCGGACGATGTTGCTGAGGTTGATCTGGCCGATGATCGCGCCGTCGCCGCCGCCGTCCGGGCGGATCGCCAGGCGCACCGCGCGGTCCTGGTCGAACAGCGGCCGCGCCTCCGCCGCCCAGCGCCGCCAATAGCGCGGGCGGAAAAAATCCGCCGGCAATGGCGGCATCCACGGCTTCAAATGGTCGCGGTTGCGGGTGTGGAACGCCAGCAGCGCCGCGGCGTCGGCGCCCGCCACCAGGGCGACCCGCACCCGCTCACCGGCAAGCTCGGGGCGCGACCGCATGCCGGCTTAGGTGCGGCATAGGACCAGACGCACCTGGCCGCTCGACAGCAGGTCGCCGGCCACCCGCGGGAAGGTCGCCGGGGTCAGCGGCCGGGCCGCTTCCGGCGTCGCCAGGCTGGCCGAGGTGGCGTCGCCGGCCACCGCGGCGAGCCACGCGATGTTGCGCTCGATGCTGATGATGCTGCGCGCGCGCCGCTCCATGCCGCCGATCACCGAGCCGACGACATGCCCGTCGGCGTCCAGCACCGGGCCGCCGCTGATCCCGCCCAGGGCGCCCTGGATTTGCGGCACCCGCCGCCGCTGGTTGACGACGACCACGGCCTCCAGCACGCCGACCGAGCGGTGGTCCAGCTTGGCGGCGCCGACCACGGTGCCGTGAACGGCGGCCGGCTCGCCGCCCGGATAGCCGACCAGGTACACGTCCTCGCCGACCGTCAGGGGGTCGCGGCTGAGTACCAGCCCGCTTGTGTGGGCCTCGGACCGGGGGATTGCGCTGACATCGGCGGTCGGGTGCCCGGCGGCGGCGGCCAGCCGGCGGTCGTCGAACCCGAGCGACCGGCAGCGGTCGGTCACATGGCGCGCGCTCAGCCACGCCTTCGCCCCCGTCAGGGCCCAGGCGGTGCCGGAGAACAGGCCGCCGCGCCGCGGCTCGTCGCCGGCCTCGATCACCAACGTCTCGCGGACCCGGCCCGGCGGCGGCGGCGGGACCTGGGCGGCGAAGGACTCGCCCCGCGCCGGGTCGGCCATTGGCGCCGTCATCGCCGGGGCCGGCCTGCGGGTGACGGCGTCGGGCACCAGGGCCGGCGGCTCCGCCGGCCGCTCGCCCCAGTCGAGGGTTCCGCCGATCACGACCGCCAGCAGCACGGTGATGACGATCCAGTCGATCAGCCGCATCGGTTCAGGACATCGCCGCCGCGTTGACCAGCGCGACCGACAGCTTGGCCGCCGCCAGCACCAGGGCGGGCGCGACCTCGCCGCGTTCGATCGAACCGCTGAGGTCGCGCATCATCAGGTCGACCACCTTGAAGGCCAGGATCTGCAGGACGACCGCGACGCCGCCCCAGACCACGATCTCCAGCAGTTGCGCGCTGTTGGCCATGGCCGCCGCCAGCGGGATCGCCAGGCCCAGCATGGCGGCGCCCAGCGCGATCGCCGCGGCCGGGTTGTTCTGCCGCACCAGGGCGAACTCGCGGTGCGGCGTGACCCAGATGTAGACCGTGATGCCGGCGATCAGCATCAGCAGCGTCAGGGCGCCGTGCGCCAGCAGGACCGGCAGCCCCAGCGCCGCGCTGTCGAGGATCGAGGCCATCGCGGCGCGGTTCAGCCCACCGTCGCGCGCCGCTCGATCAGCGCGACGAAGCGGTCGAACAGGTGGTGGCTGTCTTTCGGCCCCGGCGAGGCCTCGGGGTGGTACTGGACCGAGAACACTGGCCGGCCCTTCAGCCGGATGCCCTCGTTGGTGCCGTCGAACAGGCTGACATGAGTCGGCTCCACCCCGTCTGGCAGGCTGTCGGCGCGGATCACGAAGCCGTGGTTCTGGCTGGTGATCTCGACCTTGCCGGTGGCCAGGTCCTTGACCGGGTGGTTGGCGCCGCGGTGGCCCATATGCATCTTCTCGG
>JAZFQW010000270.1:0-3587 GCA_036445335.1 Alphaproteobacteria bacterium
GGGTCGACGCGCGGCGGGCGATGACCGTGCGGGCCGACGTGCGCGACGGGGTGCTGGCCGACACCATCGTGCAGGAGCTGCGCGCGTGGCTGCCGACCGCCGGGCTCGACCCGCGGATCGACGTCGAGTTCAAGGGCGAGGACGAAGAGCAGAAGGCCGCCCAGGCGTTCCTGGGCAAGGCGTTCGGGGTCGCCCTGTTCATCATGGCGATCATCCTGGTCACGCAGTTCAACAGCTTCTACAGCGCCTTCCTGATCCTGTCGGCGGTGATCATGTCGACCACCGGCGTGCTGATCGGCCTGCTGCTGACCGACCAGCATTTCGGCATCGTGATGACCGGCATCGGCGTGATCGCGTTGGCCGGCATCGTGGTCAACAACAACATCGTGCTGATCGACACATTCGACCGCCTGAAGGAGAGCTCGGCGGACGCCCGCGAGGCGATCTTGCACACCGGGGCGCAACGCCTGCGGCCAGTGGTGCTGACCACGGTAACCACGGTCCTGGGGCTGATGCCGATGGTGCTGCGCACCAGCATCGACTTCGCGACCCGCCAAGTGTCGGTCGGCGCGCCGTCCACCCAGTGGTGGGTCAGCCTGTCCACCGCGATCGTCTTCGGCCTGTCGTTCGCCACCGTGTTGACCCTGGTGGTGACGCCGTCGGCGCTGATGGTGCGTGCCAATCTCAAGGCGTGGCTGGCGACCCTCCGGCACCGCCGCGAGCAGGAGAAACGAGGCATCCGGGCGGTGCCGCCGTCCGAGGCGCCGCCGCAACCGGCCTACTCCGGCGGCCGGGTGGCTGACGCGGCCGAATGACCGGAACCGGCGAGAGTCCTGCAAATCGTCTTGGATTCACGTCGTCGGTCGGTCACTCCCCTCGAATTTCCGGGTCCCGGCTTCACTCGCCGAGCGCCTCGACGGCGTGCAGGACGCGGCCGAGCGTGGTGATCCAGCACATCGCCCCGAATGCGTAGGCGAACCAGGCGAACCAGCCGGGGACCAGGCAGATCAGCGCGAGGACCGCGATCGTCTCGGTCCCCTCGGTCAGCCCGCCGATATAGAACAGCGACTTCCTTCCGCGCACCTCGCTGGTGATGCCGCGCTTGGCCGCCATGATCGCGAACGCCAGGAATGCGGTGCCGGTGCCGACGAAGCTGAAGATCAGGAAGGCGGCGGCCAGGGCGTCGTCGGGCCGGCCGACCGCGAAGGCGAACACCACGCCGGAATAAAACAGGAAATCGAGGACGATATCCAGGTAGCCGCCGAGGTCGGTGATGCCGGCGTGGCGGGCGACCGCGCCGTCCAGCCCGTCCGCCGTCCGGTTGGCCATGATCAGCGCCAGCGCCAGCAGGTCGTGGCGAAACGCCAACGCGACCATGGCGGCCAGACCGATCGCGAAGCCGGCCACGCTGACCAAGTTGGCCGATACACCGAGGCGCGCCAGCCCGGCCCCAATGCGGTCCAGCGGGCGGTCGATCAGCCGACGCATGGCGGGGTCGAACATGGCGATGTTACCGATCGCTGTGGCCAAGGTCGGACCCATGGATAGGCGGATAGAGCGCCCACTTCAACCGGGCGGCCCCGCGCCAGCGGCCTCGCGCGAGTTAACCCGCACGTCTCACGTTGGCCGCGGACTGCGTCGCGTCCAGGCGGTCCGAGCCGCCAGGAAAAGGTCGAAGAGCGTAGCAGAGCGCTACGTTGGAGACGTTCGACGAAGCTGGCAGGCCGCCCGGGCGCGACACCCGAATTCCGGGGGTGGAGGGCGGCGCTGTGGCGCCGACCGTGGCCAGTGTGAGCGGTGCAGGTTTACCCGTTGTTAACGCTGTTCGACCAATGTCGCCGTACCGAACAATTGCAGGAACACGACCGTCTTGTCCGCCTTAGCCGCCGCCCAAATCGACGCGATCAGCAGCCCGGCGCGGGCCGTCACCGGCCCCGACAATGGGCCGCCCACGCTGCGGTTCGCCGCGACCACGGACGGGACGCCCAGCCCCCTGCTGGATCAGTCGTGCGCGTTTCGCTTCCACTTCGAGGGCACCGAATTCGCCGTCGCCGTGACCCCCGGCACGGGTAGCTTCCACTATCGCATCGGCGCGCGCGTCGGCGTCGTGCCCTTTACCGCGGAGAACCCGGCGGCGCGCCATGCCGCACTGGCCATCCTGCGCCATGCCGGCGGCCGGTCCCGCGCCCGCTTCGTCGGCGATCGCCGGCAGTCCATCTGGGCGGGCACCGAGGGCGACGCCGACGGCGAGGCGACCCTGAGCGCGGTGATGTACGAGATCGTCCTGTTCCTCCAGGAAGCGCGGCCCTACATCCGGCTGTTCGCCGAACTGCACTAGCCCGCACGTCTAACACTCGTTATCGCAAGTTTGAGAAGTGCGGGCTAGCTCGGGTCGCCGCCCGGGACGCTGTCGGGCGGCGCCGGCACGGCGAATATCTGGCCCGGATAGATCAAGTCGGGGTTGCGGATCTGCCGCCGGTTCGCCTGGTAGATCACCGTGTATTGGATGCCGTGGCCAAAGACGCGCCGGGCGATGCGCCACAGGCTGTTGCCCGGCTGCACCACCACGCGGGTGAACCCGGGCAGCGTCTCGGTCGCCTCGGCGCGCTGGAACGGCGTCTCCGCGCGCGCCAGCACCGCCCCGGCGCGGTCGATCTGGTCGACCCTGAGGCGATAGACGCCCGGCGGAACCGGGCTGGACGGCTGCACCCGGAACGCGCCGGCCGGATCGGCGACCGCGGTCCCGACCGGCTGGTTGTTGATGTAAAGCCGCACGACGGCGGACGGATCCGACTGGCCTGTGACGATCAGCCGGCCCTGCTCGTCGTAGTCGACGACATCGATCGAGACCGGCTTCGCGCCGTCGACGGCCGCGCCTTCGACCGGCGATAACGACGCCAGCGGCGCCAGCTCCGCCGGCGTCTGCGCCAGCTCGGGGAACGGCGACGGCGCCGACAGGTCGGTCTGCGGGACCGTCTCGGCGACCATCGGCGGCGCCTCCGGGACCTGCAGCACGGTGGTCGGACCGACCTCGTCGCGGGGCACCAGCAATGCCAGCGGCCGTTCCTGCGCGGCGGCGCCACCGGTTTCGCGGCCGGCAATATCGCGCTGCGGCTCCGGCGCGATCAGCACCACCACCCGGTCGGACAGTACCGCGGCGCCGCCGACCTCGGCGCGCAGGCCCAGCTGGTGCTGCCCAGGCTCGAGCGGCTCGCTGGACACGAACACCCAGTCGCCGCGCTGGTCGGCGGCGACCCGGCCGATCTCGCGGTCGCCGTCGAGGATGACCACGACCGCGCGCGGCGAGGCGCGGCCGGCGATCACCGCATCGCCGAATTCGTTGATTCGCACCGCGTCGAAACTCGGCGGCCGCACCGACGACAGCATCGCCATCTCCGCGGTCTCCGCCGGAGCCGCCCCCGAAACCTCGGCCGCTCCCGGCGCGACCGGCGGCTGCTGAGCGCCGACGACACCGGTGAAACCGGGCGTCGGCGCGACCTCGGCGCGGGGGGGTGGCGTCACGATCCCCGTCGCCGCGGTCGTCGCCGTGCCAGCGGCCGGGGCGCCGGCCGTCGGGGCCTCCGCCG
>JAZFQW010000271.1:0-3128 GCA_036445335.1 Alphaproteobacteria bacterium
TGCGCTGTCGGTGGTCGACATGGCGCTGATCCTGGGGCCGGCGACGCCGCCGCCGCTGGCGCCTTTGGTTCTGCGCTGGTTCAACGATCCGGACCTGTCGCTGCGCTTCATGGCCGCCGCCGGCGCCTGCCTGCAGTTCGCCCTGGTCGCCGGCGCCATCGCCGTGTGGTACGCCGCCGAGCGCCTGGTGGTCGCGGTCGGCCGGCCGTGGCTGGCGGCCGGCGCGCGCGGCGGCACCGGCCGGCTGGCGCGGGCGCTGAGCGGCGGCGCGATCGCCGTGACGCTGACCGCCTCCGGGTTGAGCGTCGCCAGCCTGGCGATCTGGTCGGTGGCCGGGCGCTGGCGCTTCCCCGACCCGGTGCCGAGCGTCTGGAGCCTGGACAACTGGCGGCGCAGCCTCGACGCCCTGGTCTGGCCCGGCGGCACCACTCTGGCGGTCGGGCTGGCCGCCACAGCGGTCGCGCTGGTGCTGGTGACCGGCTGCCTGGAGTACGAGAAGCGGGCCGGCGTGCGCCCGACCACCCGTGCGCTGTGGCTGCTGTATACGCCGCTGCTGGTGCCGCAGATCGCGTTCCTGTTCGGCATCCAAGTGTTCCTGGTGGTCGTCGGCCTGGACGGCGGCTGGATCGCGCTGACCTGGAGCCATCTGCTGTTCGTGCTGCCCTATGTGTTCCTGGCGCTGGCCGATCCCTGGCGGGCGCTGGACGACCGCTATGTGCGCACCGCGGCGTGCCTGGGCGCGCGGCCGGGCCGGGTGTTCTGGCGGATCAAGCTGCCGATGCTGCTGCGGCCGGTGCTGTTCGCCGGCGCCGTCGGATTCTCCGTCAGCGTGGCGCAATACCTGCCGACTCTGTTCGCCGGCGCCGGGCGGATGACCACGCTGACCACCGAGGCGGTCGGCCTGGCCGGCGGCGCCGACCGGCGGATCACCGGTGTCTACGCCTTCGCGCAGATGGCGTTGCCGCTGATCGGCTTCGCCGTCGCCCTGTCGGTGCCGGCGCTTGTGTTCCGCCGCCGAGGCGGGCTCCGCGTGTGAGCGTGGCCGGCGCCTCGGGCCAGCCGGGCCCCGCGCCGGCCGCCGGCCTGGTGCTGGACGACGTGACCCTGCGACTCGACGACCGGCTGCTGCTGGGGCCGCTGTCGCTGGAGATTCCGCCGGGCCGGATCGCGACCCTGATGGGGCCCAGCGGATCGGGCAAGTCGAGCCTGCTGGCGTTTGTCTGCGGCACCCTCGACCCAGCCTTCGGCGCCGACGGCCGGGTCCGGCTGGACGGCCGCGTCGTCACCGGACTGCCGCCGGAGCAGCGCGGCATCGGCATCCTGTTTCAGGACGACCTGCTGTTCCCGCACCTGTCGGTCGGCGACAATCTGGCCTTCGCCCTGCCGGCCGCGGCCCGCGGACGGAGCGCGCGGCGCGCCAGGATCGACGCCGCGCTGACTGAGGCGGGGCTGGCCGGCTTCGCCGACCGCGACCCGGCGACCCTGTCGGGCGGCCAGCGGGCGCGGGTCGCACTGATGCGCACGTTGCTGGCCGAGCCCCGCGCGCTGCTGCTGGACGAGCCGTTCTCCAAGCTCGACGGTCCGCTGCGCGCGCGATTCCGGCAGTTCGTCTTCGGCCATGCCCGGCAGCTCGGTCTGCCGACCCTGCTGGTGACTCACGATCCGGCCGACGCCGCGACCACCGGCGGCCCGGTGATCGAGCAGGATCCGGAAGACGCGGACAGCCATTCGCCCGCTACAATGGTCTAGCCCGCACTTCTCACACTGGCCGCGGCCTGCGCGGCCAGTGTGAGAAGTGCGGGCTCGTGACCGCGCCGACCGATGCCGGCCGAACCATGGCGAATATTAGAGGGATTTTTAGGCAAATTTGCCGCGCCTCGATTTCAAATCAACCGATTCCCTGGTATAACCAGTGCGCAGGCTTCGCGATATCAGCGCCGGGCGGCGCGCAGATCGCCAGGACGGCGAAGCCCTTAGAATGCTAAGGGAGACAGCGACAATGAAGACAGCGCACACCATCTGCCTTGCGGCGGGCGCGGCCCTGCTGGCCGGGTGCACCGGGGTCGACATCGCTAGGCTCAACGACGCCGAGCCGACCGGTACCGAGTTCACCCAGCAGTTGACGGCGGAATACACCGACTTAGTCAACTTCGAGGCCGTCGAGATGATGGACTGGCCCGACGCCGGTCGTTTCGCCGACAAGGGATTACGCACATCCGTCGGCGCGGCGGTGCCGCCGGAACGGATCGAGGACTGGGCGCTGCCCGCGGAGTCGGTCGCCGAGCTGACGGACGCGCGCGCGCGCTTGATTAAGGTGCTGGACGGCGGCTCACGCGACAGCTTTCCGGTCGATGCGGCGGTCGCCCAGGCGCGGTTCGACTGCTGGATCGAGCAGCAGGAGGAGAACCACCAGCCCGACCACATCGCCGCCTGCCGCGACGAGTTCATTTTGGCGATGGCGACGATCGAGAGCGCCCTGCCGCCGCCGGCGCCCGCGCCGGTCTATTTCGTCTTCTTCGACTTCGACGGCGACGAGCTGACCGCCGAGGCGCGGGCGATCGTCGACACCATCGCCGACGACGCGCCGCCGGGCGACGGTGCGCCGATCGCGGTGACCGGTCATGCCGATCGCGCGGGCGCCGGCGACTACAATCTGGCCCTGTCGACGCGCCGCGCCGTCGGCGTCAGGGCGGCGCTGGAGAGTCGCGGCATCGCCGGCGATCGGATCGTCGTCGACGGCGTCGGCGAGTCCGATCCGCTGCTGCCGACGGCCGACGGCGTGCGCGAACCGTCCAACCGGCGCGTCGAGATCCGCTTCCAGTAGGCCGGGCCGGGGCGTCGCCCTGGACAGCGCACGTTTCGGCCCTATATCTGTACCGAGAATCGGCGGTATGGCCCAATACATGGAGTCCCTGTCGCCGACCTTTGGTAGTATCTGACCGATGCGCCGTTACCGGCAGGATGCCGGCGCAGGTGTCGACCGCGAGGTGCCCGGCATGTACAGCATTGAGACCCGCGAGATCGTGGTGTCGGTGGAGCCCGTCTACCTGGAGGACCAGTCTTCACCGACCGACGGCCACTATGTCTGGGCGTATCACGTTCGCATCGAGAATCGCGGCCGCGAGACC
>JAZFQW010000272.1:0-2777 GCA_036445335.1 Alphaproteobacteria bacterium
CGCGGGGGTGTCGCCGTCGTGACGACGGTGATGGCCGTCATCATGGCGGCGATGTCGGGCATCATCGGCGGCGAGATCGTGCTGTTGGGCCTGGTGGCGCTGCCGCAGATGCTGCGCCTCGGCTACAACAAGAACCTGGCGATCGGCACGATCTGCGCCGGCGGCTCGCTGGGCACCATGATCCCGCCGTCGGTCGTGCTCATCATCTACGGCCTGATCACCGAGACCTCGATCAACGCATTGTTCACCGCGGCCTTCATCCCGGGCTTCATGCTTGGCGCCATCTATATCATCTATATCATCGTGCGGACGCGGCTGAACCCGTCGCTGGCACCGCTGCAGTCCGAGCAGCCCGACTACGACCCCGACGCAGACGTGCAGGTGATCTACAAGCGCGCGGAGCTGGGGCTCACGGTTGGGCCCTTCGTCGTTGGCGCCCTTTTGTCGTTCGTCGCCCGTGCCCTTGGCGCCGACGGCACCGAGCAGATCGCCGCGGCAATCTTCTCGAGCGCGATCATCGCGATCGTCCTCGTATTCTTGCTGCGCCATTCGAACGAATATCCGATCGCCAAGGGGCTGCTGCCGCCGTTGATGGTCGTCGACATAGTGCTGGGCTCGATCTATGGCGGCGTCACCGGCATCACCGAGGCCGCCGCCATGGGCGTCGTCGCCTCCCTGGCGCTGATCGCAATTCGCAACGAGCTTGGGCCCAAGATGTTCACGGAGGGGCTGGCCCAGACGTTCCGGTCGGCAGGCACGATCCTGTGGGTCACGTTTGGCGCGACGGTGCTGGCTGGCGCGTTCAGCCTGTCCGGCGGCAACAAGTTTGTCGCCGACGCGATCACCGGCCTGGATATCGCGCCGATCGCCGTCATCCTGGTGATGATGGCGATCTTCCTGGTCCTCGGCATGTTCATGGACTGGATCGGCATTGTCCTGCTGACGATGCCGGTGCTCCTGCCGATCGTGAAGCAGCTGGGCTACGACCCGATCTGGTTCGGCATCCTGTTCTGCATCAACATGCAGGTGGCGTTCCTCACACCGCCCTTCGGATCGGCGGCGTTCTATCTGAAGAGCGTCGCGCCGCCATCGATCGACTTGATAACGATCTATCGCTCGTTCGGGCCGTTCATCTGCCTGCAATTGGTGGTGCTCGGCCTGGTGCTGATCTTCCCCGACATCGCCCTGGTGCTGATCCGCTAGCGCATTATCCGATCTGACAGAATCGAATCCCCTCACCGTCCCACGGCTTCGCCGCGGGTCCGACCCTTTCCCGCAAGGGGAGAGGGATTATCCAGGCGGCCATTTTTACCCTCCTCCCCTTGCGGGAGAGGGAGGGACCCGCGAAGCGGGAGGGTGAGGGGTTCGATGCCATCTGAACGGATTCTGCTCTAGCGAAGGCCCTCGACTCCGGTGTCGCGGTACAGGCGCTTGGCGTGCGCCGCCGAGATCCGCCCGTGCAGCGACAGCATGGTCGGCTCTAGCCCGCACGTCTCATACTGGCCGCGGCCTGCGTCACGCCGCTTGCCAGATGCGACGGCATCGCGCCGCGCCGCGTTCCTGCCCTGTCGGCGCGACAGCGCCGCGCAGACCGTGGCCAGTGTGAGAAGTGCGGGCTAAGTGGCGGCCCGGTGTCGGCTCTTGGTCGAAATGGCGGTGCGCGTCGGTGCCGCGCACCAGGCTGGCGCTGTCGCGCGGGCCGAGGGTCTGCCGGACGTGGGTCGGGATGTAGCGGACTGAGACCCCGATGCGGCGGTCGTCCGAGCGGTTGGGCTCCGAACCGTGCACCAGCTTGACGTGGTGTAGCGACGCCTCGCCAGGCCGCAGCACGACGCTGACGGCCTGGGATTCGTCGACCTCGACGGCGACCTCCTGGCCACGGCTCAGCAAATTGTGGGCGGCGGCCTCGGCGGCAGTGATCACCCGGATCGGAAAGACGACCCAGTCGGCGTCGAATTGCCTGATCTGGGGGTCGCTCAACTGCTTGGGCGCGGTTCGCCCCTCTGGCCGGGCGCGGCGGTGGCCGTCGGCCGCGCGGTCCGCCGGCGGATTTGTTCAGTCGACCTCGCGGACCGCGGCGCTGGCGAGCAGGGCGATGACCGGCTCCGGCACCCGCAATCCGTCGGCGACCTGGGCGTCGAGACCCGCTTCGGCCTGTCGCACGGCGGCGAGACGCGCGGTCACGGCGTCGATCCGGGCGAACGGCACCACGACGACGCCGTCGATATCGCCCAGCACGATGTCGCCGGCCGCCACCTGAGCGCCGCCGATCGTGACCGGTAGGCCGATCGTGCCCGGGCCGGTCCGGGCCGGCGAGTTGGGCGTGACCCCGGCGGCAAAGCAGGGCAGGCCGACGGCATCGATGCCGGCGACGTCGCGCACATAGCCGTCGGTGACGAAGCCCGCCGCGCCGCAATTGCGGGCCATGCCCATCGCCCGGTCGCCGATCACGGCGGTGGCGGTGAAACCGTCGGTCGCGGCGACGATCACGTCGCCCGGCTGTACGACGTCGAGGGCGGCCAGCGCCGCGAGACAGTCGGCGGGGCCGACATGGCACGGCAGCGCGACGCCGCAGAACGCCGCCGGCGTGCCGCCGACCGGCTTGATCCGTCCGTCGAGCGCGCCCCGCCCATCCATGCAGTCGACGACGAAGCCCGTCGGCGCGCCGCTCAGCGCGGCGACCTGCGCCGGCGTCGGACGGTCAAAGCGGCGCCGGATAGTCAGGACCGGTGGATCTTCGATCATGGCATGGGTCCACCCCCGGGCCCCTGTTATGG
>JAZFQW010000273.1:0-16304 GCA_036445335.1 Alphaproteobacteria bacterium
GGATCTTCGCGCCGGTCTGATCGGTGTGCGGCAGGATCATGATGAATTCCCCGCCGCCATAGCGTCCCAGGACGTCGTGCTCGCGGCTCTGTGACCGGCAAACGGCGGTTATGTCCTTGAGCACCGCGTCGCCCAGCGCGTGGCCGTAGGTATCGTTGATCGACTTGAACCTGTCGATGTCGAGCATGGCGACGGTCAGCGGATAGCCGTAGCGTCGCGCGCGCCGCAAATCACGCTCCGCCAGCTCCATTAGGTGCCGGCGATTGCAGGCGCCGGTCAACGGATCGGTCGACGCCAGGCGCCGCAGCTCCATTTCGTCCATGGCGATGGCCGCCAGGTCCTCCAGCAGGCGCCTTCGACGGTCGTCCAGGTCTCGCGGCGATCTGTCGATGACGCACAGGGTGCCCAGTTTGGACCCGCAGGGTGCCTTGAGCGGCGCCCCGGCATAGAACCGGATCTTCGGGTCCCCGAGGACCAGAGGGTTTTCGGCGAACCGGGCGTCGTCCAGCGTGTCCGGGACGACCAGCACGCTCTCTTTCATGATCGCATGGGCGCAGAACGCGGCGTCCCGGGAGGTTTCCTCCGCATCGAGCCCATGCCGCGATTTGAACCATTGCCGCTCGGTGTCGACGAGCGACACCAGGGCGATCGGCGTGTCGAGTATTGCGCTGGCCAATCGGGTGATGCGGTCGAAGGCCTCGTCGGCCGGCGTGTCTAGGATGTCGTAGCTCTCCAATACCGCAAGCCGCTCGACCTCGTTGGCGGGAACCGGGATCGCCATGACCACAACCACTCAATATTGGAGTAGCTGAATGATCGAACCGACAGGTTAATGAAGGCATAAATGGCAGCCGCCGGTGAGTCGGTTTGCGATCGGTCGTCGTTCGCCGCTGCGCGGCCGCGCTCATCCGGTAAGCGCGGTGCTCCAGATGAACCAGCCGGCGATGGCGGTGATCAGCAGCCAGAACAGGATGTGCGCGGAAAGCCGATCGATCTCCTCGAGCGACAGGCCGCCCCAATCCTCTTCGTCGCCGACCCGCTGGTATATGTACCAGCCGATCAGAAAGATGAAAATGAGGGTAAAGACGACGAGGAAGGCGGCCATGGCTTAACGATCGTCGGGCCTTTTGACTGCATTCTTCTTAATGGCCATCTGTCGGCTTCACGGCGGGACCGATCGGCTTAATCCCGAGAGGGCGTATGACCGGGACGCCGAACACCGCCCGATCCGAGCCGGCGACACAGGTATCACGCGCCTCGATCCAACGGAATTTTATGCAACAATGAATGCACCCATCCGGCACTCGGAAACGAGATACACGGTGAAGCATATCCCGATCTTCCGTTAGATTGTCGGTTGCTTCGCGAGCTTGTTCTCGCGGCGTCCGGTCACACAATGTCCTAGGGGGTGCATCCGTGCTCAGCTACCGGATTATCGAATGGGGCAAGCCGCTGGAGGCGCGCGGGCAGCCGACCCCCGATCCGCGGGGTACCGAGGTCCTGATCCGGATCATGGCCTGCGGCGTGTGTCATAGCGACCTGCATATCTGGGACGGCTATTTCGACATGGGCGGCGGCCAGCGGGTCACCCTGGCCGAGCGTGGTGTCGACCTGCCCTTCACCATGGGGCACGAGATCGTCGGCGAAGTGGCCGCCCTTGGGCCGGATGCCGACGGCGTTGCGGTCGGCGACAAGCGGCTGGTCTATCCCTGGATCGGCTGCCGCCGCTGCGCGCACTGTGCCGCCGACCACGACATTCTGTGCGTCCGTCCCGAGTACCTCGGCACCAGGGTTCAGGGCGGCTACAGCGACCACGTCGTCGTCCCGCACCCGAAATATCTGATCGACCATACCGGCGTGCCGGGCAACTTGGCCTGCACCTATGCCTGCGCCGGCCTCACCGCCTACAGCGCGTTGATGAAGGTGGCGCCGCTCGGCGAAGACGACCCCTACTTGATCATCGGCGCCGGCGGCGTCGGCCTCAGCGCCGTGCACATCGCCACGGCGGTCATGAAAGGGCGGATGATCGTGGCCGATGTCGATGCCACGAAACGTGCCGCGGCGCGCCAGGGCGGCTCGGTCGAGACCATCGACAATGGCGAGGACGGCGCGGTCGAAAAGCTGCTCGAGCTAACCAAGGGAGGCGTGGCCGCCGCCCTGGACTTCGTCGGCGCGCCGGCGACCTCAAGATTCGGCATCGACGCGCTGCGCAAGGGCGGCACGCACGTCGTCGTCGGCCTTTATGGCGACGCCATGTCTATCCCGCTGCCGCTTTTTCCGTTCAAGCTGATGACCGTGCGCGGCTCCTTCACCGGCACGCTGGACGAGATGAGGGCGCTCATGAAACTGGTCAAGGCAGGCAAGGTGCCACCGATCCCGATCGAGCCGCGGCCGCTGGCCGAGGCGACGCGGTCGCTGACCGATCTCCGCGAGGGTCGCGTCGTCGGCCGGGTCGTGCTCAATCCGTGAACCACCGGCACGTGAGCGCAAGCAATCCCTGTTCGTCTTCGAGGCCGACGGGTCACCCGAAGGATCGATGGCGGCTTCCAGGAAAGGGAAACTGGCCCATTCCCGATGATCCGGGTCATCGCGCGGTCGCCACGCTTCCCTGCCTTTGCGCGCCCGTCGGCGCCGTGTAGACCGGGGCATTGGACGGCGGCAGCGGCGGTCTGCCCAGGATCATGTCCGATGCCTTCTCCGCCAGCATGATGGTCGGCGCGTTGAGGTTGCCGCTGACCATGTCGGGCATGATCGACGCGTCGACCACGCGCAGTGACTCTACGCCGCGCACCCGCGCCTCGCCGTCGACCACAGCCATGGCGTCGCCGCCCATCTTGCAGGTGCACGACGGGTGGTAGGCGCTGTCGGCCTTGGCCCGCACGAAGGCGTCGATCTCGATGGCGGTGCGAACGTCGGCGCCCGGCGCTAGCTCCGGCCCGCGGTACGGGTCGAACGCCGCCTGCGCGAAGATCTCGCGGGTCAAGGTGACGCCGTCGCGCATCTCCCGCCGGTCGCCCTCGGTCGACAGGTAGTTGGGCTGGATCAGCGGATGGTCCCGCGGGTCCGCCGACCGCAGCTCCAGATGGCCGATGCTGGTCGGCCGCATCGGTCCGACATGGGCCTGGAAGGCGTGGCGGTCGGGCCGCACCCGCCCGTGGTCAATCACCAGCGACGGCAGGAAATGGAACTGCAGATCGGGATGCTTGACGCCGGCGCGGCTGCGGATGAACGCGCCGGCCTCCAGATGCGCCGAGGTCCCCAGGCCGCGCTTGAACAGGAACCAGTCCAGCCCAGTTCTGACCATTGTGAGCGGGTTGAACACGCCGTAGAGGGTGATAGGGCGGGTGGACTCGTACTGGATGTAGAGCTCCAGATGGTCCTGCAGGTTCCGCCCCACGCCCGGCAGGTCGGCGGCGACCGGGATGTCGAACCGCCGCAGATGGTCGGCCGGCCCGATCCCCGACAGCATCAGCAGCTGCGGCGAGTTGATCGCGCCACCCGACAGGATGACCTCGCGGTCGGCGCGGGCGCGCGCCACCCGGCCGCGGCGGGCGTAGTCGACACCGACGGCGCGACCGCCTTCGACCAGGATCCGGGTGGTCAGCGCCTCGACCACGACCGTCAGGTTCGGCCGGCCCGATACCGGTCGCAGATACGCGCTGGCGGTGCTCCAGCGCCGGCCACGGCGGACCGTCATGTCCATGCGGCCGAAGCCTTCCTGCTGGAAGCCGTTCATGTCCTCGGTGACCGGATAGCCGGCCTGCCGGCCGGCCTCGATGAAGGCGTCGAACAGCGGGTTGGGGGTGCGGCCGATCGACACGTGCAGCGGCCCGTCGCCGCCGCGATAGGCGTCGGCGCCCGTCTCCCGGGTCTCCGCCCGCCTGAAATAGGGCAGCACATGGGCATAGGACCAGTCGGCCAGCCCGTCGGCGGCGGCCCAGCGGTCGTAGTCAAGCGCGTGCCCGCGAACATAGACCATGGCGTTGAGCGACGACGAGCCGCCCAGCACGCGTCCGCGCGGCCAGTACAGCTGGCGGCCGTCCATGTGCGGCTGCGGCTCGGTCCAGTAGGCCCAGTTGTACCGGTCGGTTCCCAGATTGTAGGTGAGCGCCGCCGGCATGTGGATCTTCCAGCCGCGATCCCTCGGCCCGGCCTCGAGCAGCAGCACCGAGACGTCGGGATCGGCGGACAGCCGGTTGGCCAGCACGCAGCCGGCGGACCCGGCGCCGACAATGACGTAATCGTAAGCGGTCGCGGGCAACGGCGCCCTCCCCCTTTCCGGCTTTCGAGCGATCGGCCGGCGTGCCGGTGATAGGGCGCCGGCGCGACGGCGGTCAACCGCGAAACGGCGCCGCCACCGTCCGCGCCGCTCGACAAACCGTCCCGAACGGCGCTATGCACAGGCACGATGCCCACGCTCGAAACCCGCAAGCTCTATATCGGCGGCCAGTCGGTCGACGCCCATTCCGGGCAGACCTTCCCGACCCTGAATCCGGCGACCGGACGGGTGCTGTGCGAGGTGCAGGTCGCCGGCGAGGCCGACGTAGACCGCGCCGTGGCGTCGGCGCGCGAGGGCTTCGCGGTGTGGTCGGCGATGACCGGGGCGGAGCGCGGGCGGGTGCTGCGCCGCGCCGCCGACCTGCTGCGCGCGCGCCGCGACGAGCTGGCCCGGCTGGAGGTGCTGGACACCGGCAAGCCGATCGCCGAGGCCATGGTGGTCGACATCGATTCCGGCGCCGACGCCATCGAATATTTCGCCGGGGTCGCAGCCGTCCTGCACGGCCAACACGTCGACCTGGGCGGCGCGTTCGCCTATACGAGGCGCGAGCCGCTGGGGGTGTGTGCCGGCATCGGGGCGTGGAACTATCCGCTGCAGATCGCCTGCTGGAAGGCGGCGCCGGCGCTGGCCTGCGGCAACGCGATGGTGTTCAAGCCGTCGGAGGTGACGCCGCTGACGGCGATGGAGCTGGCGGCGATCTTCACCGAAGCCGGGGTTCCGGACGGCGTCTACAACGTCGTGCAGGGCGCCGCCGCGACCGGCCGAGCATTGTCGACCCACCGCGGCATCGCCAAGGTCTCGCTGACCGGCTCGGTCGGCACCGGCAAGCGGGTGATGGCGGATGCCGCCGGCACCCTGAAGCACGTGACCATGGAACTGGGCGGCAAGTCGCCGCTGATTATCTTCGCCGACGCCGACCTGGACAACGCCGTCTCCGCCGCGCTGTTGGCGAATTTCTACACCCAGGGCGAGGTCTGTTCCAACGGCACTCGGGTGTTCGTCGAGCAGCCGATCCACAATGCCTTTCTCGACCGGCTGCTGGGCCGTGTGGAGAAGATGAAGGTCGGCGACCCGCTGGACCCGGAAACCGACGTCGGCGCGCTGATCAGCGAGGACCATCTGAACCGCGTGCTGGGCTTCATCGAGGCTGGCAAGGCGGAAGGCGCCCGGCTGCGGTGCGGCGGCACCCGGCCCGACGACCCGGCGCTCGAGGGCGGATACTTCCTGACCCCGGCGGTGTTCGACCGCTGCGGCGACGACATGTCGATCGCCCGCGACGAGATCTTCGGCCCGGTGATGTCGGTGCTGACCTTCGGCGACGAGGACGAGGTGATCGCCCGCGCCAACGACACCGATTTCGGGCTGGCCGCCGGCGTCTTCACCCGCGATCTCGCCCGCGGGCACCGCGTCGTCGCACGGCTGCAGGCCGGCACCTGCTGGATCAACAACTACAACGTCACCCCGGTGGAGATCCCGTTCGGCGGCTACAAGCAATCTGGCATCGGCCGCGAGAACGGCCTGGCGGCGATCGAGCACTACACTCAGCTGAAAAGCGTGTATGTCGAGCTGGGCGACGTCGCCAGCCCATATTGACGTCGGATTTAGCGGCGCGCGCTCGTTTCCGCAGCCGGGGACCGCGGCCGCCGCAGCATGCCCTCCAGGAAGGCGAAGCATTCCTTCGACAGGTCGGCGAACTTGAGTGCCAGCATGTTGGTCCCCGGTTCGACGCGGACGACTTCGGCGGAAAACGCATAGTCGGTCGCGTCGTCGGTCGCGCCCAACGTGCCGACCACGATATCGTCGACCGCGCAGAGGAGGGACAGCCGGTGCATGTCATAGATCGCCAGACCGCCCAGCGACCAGTCGCGGCTGTGCACCACGTCGTCGCCGATCTTCACCGCCAGCGACGGCGTATCGCGCCGGTGGTCCCTGCGAAAATTGCGTCGGATGACCTGGGCCATGCCTCGCCCCTCGCTCCTTGAGTCAGTACCGGACTCTTTCCCGAATCGGTCAAGGAATAGTTAAACGCCGCCGCCGCCATTACGCTACCCCCGACCGCAGGGCGGGGTGGTTTTTAGGACAGGCCCGCGCCGCGTCCGTGAAATCAGGTGCTGATTCAGATAAATTTTCGACTCGCGCCTGGCAATCGGGCACCCACCGGTGCCACGAGAGGTATTCGCGACGACACCGGACTCTTTTCGCTGATCGCTCTGCCCGCGCCGCCGCGAACCGCCTTGCCTGGCATCGGCAATCGTTTTAAGCTTAAAGTAATTCGCCGCGGAGTTGTCGCGGCGGCCGGCGTCACGGGGTGAGGATTGGCGGACATTTCGGCCAGCGACCCGCAATCACTGTCCCAGGCGCGCCCAGCGCTGGCCGGCAGGCACGCGGTCGTGACCGGCGCGGGCCGCGGCATCGGCGCCGCCATCGTCGCCGCGCTGGCCGATTTGGGCGCGGCCATCACGGTGATCGGGCGCACCGCGGAGACCCTCGAAGCGGTGGCGGCGGCGACGCCTACCGACACCCACGCCGCGGTCGCCGACGTCACCGACGGCGCCGCCGTCGCCAGCGCCTTCGCCGGTGCCGCGGCGGCGCTGGGTCCGGTCGACATCCTGGTCAATAACGCCGGCATCGCGGCCAGCGCGCCGTTCCAGCGGCTCGACGCGGACCATTGGAGCCGTGTGCTGGCGGTCAACCTGACCGGCGTCTATCTCTGCACCAGTGCCGCCTATCCCGGCATGCTGGACCGCGGCCACGGCCGCATCGTCAACATCGCCAGCATCGCCGGCCTGCGCGGCTATGCCTACACCGCCGCCTACTGCGCCGCCAAACACGGGGTGATCGGGCTGACTCGGGCGCTGGCGATGGAATCGGCGCGGCGCGGCGTCACCGTCAACGCGGTCTGCCCCGGCTACACCGATACCGATATGGTCGCCCAGGCGGTCGCCACCATCCGCGCCAAGACCGGACGCAGCGAGGACGAGGCGATGGCCGAACTGACCAGGTTCAATCCTCAGGGCCGGCTGACGCGGCCCCAGGAGGTGGCCGACGCGGTGACCTGGCTGTGCCTGCCGGGCAGCGACGGCATCACCGGTCAGGCGATCGTGGTCGCCGGCGGCGAGGTGATGTGATGGACGGCGGTCGTGGCGACTCCACTGCCGATTACGAAATGGCGGCGGCCGACGGCAAGCCCGAGCTGAGGCTCTGGCTCAGGCTGCTGACCTGCTCGAACATGATCGAGGCCGAGGTGCGCGCGCGGCTGCGCCGCGACTTCGCGGTCACCCTGCCGCGCTTCGACCTGCTGGCGCAGCTCGACAGGACGCCGCAGGGCCTGACCATGGGGGCGCTGAGCCGGCGGCTGATGGTGACCAACGGCAACGTCACCGGCGTCGTGGAGCGGCTGGCCGCCGAGCGGCTGATCAGCCGGACGCCGGCGCCGAACGACCGGCGCACCCAGCTGGTCAGGCTGACGCCGGCCGGGCGCAAGGCGTTCCGTACCATGGCGGCGGCCCACGAGCGCTGGATCGCCGGGATATTCGGCGACCTCAGCCGCGCCGAGATCGCCGCCCTGATGGACCTGCTGGGCCGCGCCAAGCAGTCGGTCCATGCCGATCCCGGCGGAGCACTGGGCGGATGATCCTGGCCGACCACCGTGCCAGCCATTTCCAGTGGTCGGTCGACCGCAAGGTGGCGACGGTTACGTTGAACCGGCCCGAGCGCAAGAACCCCTTGACGTTCGACTCCTACCGCGAGCTGCGCGACACCTTCCGCGCGCTGGCCGGCGACGACGCCATCAAGGCGGTGGTCGTGACTGGCGCCGGCGGCAATTTCTGCTCCGGCGGCGACGTATTCGAGATCATCGGCCCGCTGACGCGGATGGACACACCCGGCCTGCTGGACTTCACCCGCATGACCGGCGACCTGGTCAAGGCGATGCGCGCCTGTCCGCAGCCCATCGTCGCGGCGGTCGACGGCGTGTGCGTCGGTGCCGGGGCGATCATCGCCATGGCATCCGACCTGCGCTACGGCACGCCGGATGCCAAGGTCGCCTTCCTGTTCACCCGCGTCGGCCTGGCCGGCTGCGACATGGGCGCGTGCGCCATGCTGCCGCGCATCGTCGGCCACGGACGGGCGGCGGAGTTGCTGTTTACCGGCCGCAGCATGGACGGCGCCGAGGCCGAGCGCTGGGGCTTCTTCAACCGCCTGTGCGAGCCCGACGCGGTGCTGGCGGCGGCGCACGACATGGCCGCCCGCCTGGCCGACGGCCCGACCTTCGCCCACGCCATGACCAAGCGGATGCTGCACACCGAATGGGCGATGGGCATCGACGAGGCGATCGACGCCGAGGCGCAGGCCCAGGCGGTGTGCATGACCACCAAGGATTTCACCCGCGCCTTCGAGGCGTTCGCGGCGAAGCGGAAACCCGCGTTCAAGGGCGACTGATGGCCGACACCGGTTTTTTGAGCTGGCCCTTCTTCGACGACGGCCACCGCGTCCTGGCGCGCGACCTGGACGCCTGGGCGGCGCGCGCGCTGCCGCCGATCGTGGACGGCGCGCCGAGAGATGTCGACGGCGCATGCCGGGCGCTGGTGCGCCGGCTGGGCGACGACGGGTGGCTGCGGCACTGCGTGCCGGCGAGCCATGGCGGCGCCGCGGCGGCGCTGGATGTCCGCGCCCTGTGCCTGATCCGCGAAACCCTGGCGCGGCACGCCGGCCTGGCCGACTTCGCGTTCGCCATGCAGGGCCTGGGCAGCGGCCCGATCAGCCTGTTCGGCACGCCGGCGCTGAAAGACCGGTACCTGCCGCCGGTGCGCGACGGGCGGGCGATCGCGGCGTTCGCCCTGTCGGAGACGGAGGCCGGGTCCGACGTCGCCGCGCTGGCGACGACGGCGATCCGCGACGGCGACGACTACCGGCTCGACGGGTCGAAGACCTGGATATCCAACGGCGGGATCGCCGACTTTTACGTCGTCTTCGCGCGCACCGGCGAGGCGCCGGGCGCCAGGGGGTTGAGCGCGTTCGTGGTCGACGCCGACACGCCCGGGCTGGCGGTCGCCGAGCGGATCGAGGTGATCGCGCCGCACCCGCTGGCGACGCTGGCGTTCGGCGACTGCCGCGTGCCGGCGGACCGCCTGCTGGGCCAGCCGGGCGACGGCTTCAGGATCGCCATGGCGACGCTCGACATCTTCCGCGCGACCGTCGGCGCGGCGGCGCTGGGCTTCGCCCGGCGAGCGCTGGACGAGGCGATCGACCGCGCCGCCGGGCGGCGGATGTTCGGCGGCGTACTGGCCGACCTGCAGCTGATCCAGGGCAGGATCGCCGACATGGCGACCGCCATCGACGCCAGCGCGTTGCTGGTCTATCGCGCCGCCTGGACGAAGGACCAGGGCGCGGCGCGGATCACGCGCGAGGCGGCGATGGCCAAGATGTACGCCACCGAGGCGGCGCAGCAGGTGATCGACGCGGCGGTGCAGATCTTCGGCGCCCTGGGCGTGGTCTCCGGCGTCAAGGTCGAGGAGCTGTACCGCGAGATCCGCGCCCTGCGCATTTACGAAGGGGCAACCGAGGTCCAGAAAATCATCATCGCGCGGCAGGCGCTGGACGCCCGCGCCGCGGCAGTGTGAAGGCAGGATCGATGAAAGCAGCACCCAGACAAGCCGCCCCCGAGGTCGACGACAGCGCCCATGTCGACCGCTTCGCCCGCGACAACCTCCCGCCCCGGGAGCAATGGCCGGTCTTCACCTTCGACCTGCCCGCACTGCGTTACCCCAGGCGGATGAATTGCGCCACCGAGCTGCTGGACAAGATGGTCGCCGGTGGCCACGCCGACCGGCCGTGCCTGATCGCGCCGGCGGGCACCTGGACCTACCGCGAGCTGCAGCGGCGCGTCGACCGGATCGCCGCGGTGCTGACCCGCGACCTGGGCATCGTTCCGGGCAACCGGGTGCTGTTGCGCGCCGCCAACAACCCGATGATGGTGGCGTGCTGGTTCGCCGTCACCAAGGCCGGCGCGGTCGCCGTCCCGACCATGCCGCTGTTGCGCGCCGGCGAGCTGGCGTACATCCTCGACAAGGCGCAGGTCGGGCTCGCCCTGTGCGACGCGCGGCTGGAAAAGGAGCTGGCCGAGGCGGCCAAGCGGGCGCCGGTGCTGGAGCACATCGTCACCTTCAACGGCGGCCAATTGGAAGACCTGATGGCCGACAAGGCGGACGGCTTCGCCGCGGTCGACACGGCGGCGGACGATGTCTGCCTGATCGCTTTCACTTCCGGCACCACGGGGCAGCCGAAGGGCACGGTCCATTTCCACCGCGACATCATGGCGATCTGCGACACCTTCCCGCCGCACCACCTGAATCCGGGCCCGGACGACATATTCTGCGGCAGCCCGCCGCTGGCCTTCACCTTCGGCCTGGGCGGGCTGGTCACGTTCCCGATGCGGGTCGGGGCGGCCAGCCTGCTGCTGGAGAAGGCGTCGCCCGATCTGCTGCTGCAGGGCATCCAGGACCATCGGGCGACCATCTGCTTCACCGCGCCGACCGCGTATCGGGCGATGATCGACATGGTCGACCGCTACGACATCGCCAGCCTGGCCAAATGCGTGTCGGCCGGCGAGGCCCTGCCGAAGCCGACCTGGCAGGCGTTCAGGGACAAGACCGGGATCGAGATCATCGACGGCATCGGCGCGACCGAACTGCTGCATATATTCATATCCGCCAGCGGCGCCGACATCCGTCCTGGCGCCACCGGCCGGCCGGTGCCCGGCTACCAGGCCTGCGTCCTGGCCGACGACGGCAGTCCGGCGCCGGCGGGCCAGGTCGGCCGGCTGGCGGTGCGCGGCCCGACCGGCTGCCGCTATCTCGCCGACGAGCGCCAGGCGGACTATGTGGTCGACGGCTGGAATCTGACCGGCGACGCCTACCTGATGGATGAGGACGGCTATTTTTGGTACAAGGCGCGCACCGACGACATGATCATCTCCGCCGGTTACAACATCGCCGGGCCCGAGGTCGAGGCGGCGCTGATCGCGCACGACGCCGTCAAGGAGTGCGCCGTGGTCGGCGCCCCGGACCCCGAACGCGGCACCATAGTCAAGGCCTTCGTGGTGCTGCGCGACGGCGCCGCCGGCGACGACGAGACGATCAAGGCGCTTCAGGACTTCGTCAAACAGCGCATCGCGCCCTACAAGTACCCTCGCGCCGTCGAGTTCGTCGACGCCCTGCCGCGCACCGAGACCGGAAAGGTGCAGCGCTTCAAGCTGCGCACGCTTGAAATCGAACGGGCAACCGGGCGAAGCTGAGCGCCGGCGGCCGGGCCGCCAACACCCGCCCGAAAACGAAACCGCCATAACAACCGAACGGGTTCAGGAGGAACATCATGAATCGGCATCTTCCCGCCTTCGCCACGGCGATCGCACTGGCCTCTGCCCCCATTCCCGCCGGCGCGGCCGAGGACATCAAGATTGGCATGATCACGACGCTGTCCGGCGGCGGGTCGGGCCTGGGCATTGACATCCGCGACGGCTTCATGCTGGGGCTGGAGCATGTCGGCGGCAGCCTAGGCGGCCTGGAGACCGAGGTGATCGAGGGCGACGACCAGCGCAAGCCCGACGTCGCCAAGCAGTTGGCCGACCGTATGATCGAGCGCGACGGCGTCGACATCGTCACCGGCATCGTGTGGTCCAACCTGGCGTTGGCGCTGATGCCGACCCTGGCGCGTAACGAGGTCATCTTCCTCAGCCCGAATGCCGGCCCCTCGGCGCTGGCCGGCGCCCAGTGCAACGAATTCTTCTTCAACGTCGCCTGGCAAAACGACAACAACCACGAGGCCATGGGCCAGCACGTGCAGGACCAGGGCTTCCAGAACGTCTACATCCTGGCGCCCAACTACCCGGCCGGCCACGACGCACTGACCGGTTTCAAGCGCTATTACCAGGGCGAGATCGCCGGCGAGGTCTACACCGAGCTGGGCCAGCTCGACTACGCCGCGGAGTTGGCGCAACTCCGCGCCGCCGGCCCGGACGCGGTGTTCTTCTTCTACCCCGGCGGCATGGGCATCAACTTCGTCAAGCAGTACCAGCAGGCCGGTCTGAAGGACTCGATTCCGCTGTTCGGTCCGGCGTTCTCGTTCAGCCAGGATATCCTGGCGGCGGTCGGCGACGCGGCGCTGGGAGTCATGAACACGGCCCAGTGGAGCCCCGATCTGGACAACCCGGTCAACGCCCGCTTCGTCGCCGACTTCCAGGACACCTATGGCCGCATCCCGTCGCTCTATGCCTCGCAAGGCTACGACGCGGCGCTGTTGATCGACGCGGCGGTGCGCGCCGTCGGCGGCGACATCGACGACCGGTCGGCGCTGGGCACCGCCCTGCTGGCGGCCGAATTCGAGTCGGTCCGCGGGCCGTTCCGCTTCAATACCAACCACTTCCCGATCCAGAACTTCTATCTGCGGCAAGTGGTCGTCGACGACCAGGGCCAGCTGACCAACACCCTGGTCGAAACCGTGTTCACCGACCACGGCGACGCCTACGCCGCCGACTGCGGCATGTAGCGGAGAGCGGCGACGACCCGGCGGCATGCCGCCGGCGCGGTGCCCGGGCCGCGCCGGCGCATTCGTGCTATCAGTTCCCTCGAAAGAAACGCCGTAACGTACAGAAAAATCGAATGCTTCTGTTGATCGAGCAGCTTTTGAACGGCGTCCAGCTGGGGGTGATGCTGTTCCTGATGGCCGCCGGGCTGACCCTGGTCTTCGGCATCATGAACATGATCAACTTGGCGCACGGCTCGTTCTACATGATCGGCGCCTACCTGACGGCGACCTTCACCGGGCTGTTCGACAGCTTCCTGATCGCGCTGCTTCTGGCGCTGCCGCTGGCGGCGCTGGTCGGCCTGGTGGTCGAGGTGATCGCGTTGCGCACGCTGTACCGGCGCGACCATCTGGATCAGGTGCTGGCGACCTTCGGGCTGATCCTGTTCTTCAACGAGCTGGTGCGCATCATCTGGGGGCCGGTACCGGTGTTCATGAATCCGCCGGCGCTGCTGAGCGGCACCGTGGAGATCGTGCCCGGCGCGCCCTACCCGGCGTTCCGTCTGGCGATCATCGGCGTCGGCATTGCCGTGGCGGTGTTCCTGTGGGTGCTGATCGCCCGCACCCGGACCGGCATGCTGATCCGCGCCGGCGCCACCAACCGCGAGATGGTCGAGGCGCTCGGCGTCAACGTGGCCCTGCTCTACAGCCTGGTGTTCGCTTTGGGCGCGGCGCTGGCAGCACTGGCCGGCGCCATGGCCGGGCCGATCCTGGCGGTGCAGGTCGGCATGGGCGAGCAAATCCTGATCCTGACCTTCGTCGTCATCGTGATCGGCGGCATCGGCTCGATCCGTGGCGCCTTCATCGGCGCGCTGCTGGTCGGTCTGGTCGACACCTTCGGCCGGGTGCTGCTGCCGAGCGCCTTCAAGCTGTTTCTCGACCCGTCGACGGCCGATGGGGTCGGCGCGTCGCTGTCGTCGATGTCGATCTACATCCTGATGGCGGCGGTGCTGTTCTTCCGGCCGCGCGGCCTGTTTCCGGCGCCCGGCTGAAGACGATGGGCCGGCGCGAGCGCATCGTGCAGCTGGTTGGGCTGGCGTTCCTCCTGCTCCTGCCGCCGCTGGCCACGGCGACCGGCCAGCCGTTCTACATCAGTCTGTTCACCCGCATTCTCGTCTTCGCGCTGGCGGCGGTCAGCCTGGATCTGATCCTCGGCTTCGGCGGCATGGTCAGTTTCGGCCACGCCGCGTTCGTCGGCATCGGCGCCTACGTCGTCGGCATCCTGTTCTTCCACCAGTTCGAGAACAGCACGTTTCTGGGCCTTCCCGGCACGGTCAACGGCCTGGTGGTGCTGCCGCTGGCGGCGGCGGTATCGGCGCTGTGCGCTCTGGTGATCGGCGCGATCTGCCTGCGCACGCGGGGGATCGGCTTCATCATGATCACGCTCGCCTTCGCGCAGATGTTCTTCTACCTGTTCGTGTCGCTCAGGCGCTATGGCGGCGACGACGGGATCGCCCTGTGGGGACGGTCGGAGTTCGGCGGCGTGATCGACATCAACGACAACGTCACCTTCTATTACCTGGTGCTGGCGATCCTGCTGGGGTTCCTGGTGATGTGCCGCCGCCTCGTCCGCTCGCGCTTCGGCATGGTGGTGCGCGGCGCCCGCGACAACGAGCGGCGCATGCGAGCGCTGGGATTTCCCATCTACCGCTACAAGCTGGCCGCCTTCGTTATCGCCGGCGCCGGCGCCGGCCTGGCCGGCGCGTTGCTGGCCAACGCCACCGAATATGTCGGCCCCGCCTACATGACGTGGAGCCGGTCGGGCGAGATCATCGTGATGGTGGTGCTGGGCGGCATGGGCACGCTGGTCGGTCCGGTGTTCGGGGCGGCGGCGCTGCTGCTGCTGGAGGACGTGCTGGCCGAGTACACCGAGCACTGGCAGATCGTCCTGGGGCCGCTGCTGCTGATCGTGGTGCTGTTCGCCCGGCGCGGGCTGTACGGCCTGATCCTGGGCCGCCCCGGCGGCCCGTTGCGGCGATGATCGCGTCCGCTCCGCTGCTGCGAGTCGACGGGCTGCACAAGCGGTTCGGCGGGCTGACCGCCACCGACGCCGTCAGCCTGGCGTTGGCGCCGGGCGAGCTGCACGCGGTGATCGGCCCCAACGGCGCCGGCAAGACCACGCTGATCGGCCAGCTGACCGGCGAGATCAGGCCCGACGCCGGCCGCATCGGCTTCGCCGGCGAAGACATCACGCGCTTGGCCGTCGATGTCCGCGCCCGCCGCGGGCTGGCGCGCAGCTTCCAGGTGACCAGCATCTTCGCCGGCTTCACCGCCCTCGACAACGTGGCGCTGGCGGTGCAGGCGCATGCCGGGCACAGCTTCCAGTTCTGGGCCGACGCCGGGCGCGACGCCGCCCTTCGCGAGCCGGCGCTGGCGATGCTCGATCGGGTCGGTCTGGGCGCCCGCGGCGACGTTCCGGCCGGCAATCTGGCGCACGGCGAACAGCGCCAGCTCGAGATCGCGATGGCGCTGGCGACCGGCCCGTCGCTGCTGCTGCTGGACGAGCCGATGGCCGGCATGGGGCGCGAGGAGTCCAGCGGCATGGTCGACCTGCTGGCCGGGCTCAAGGGCGACCTGACGATCCTGCTGGTCGAGCACGACATGGATGCGGTGTTCGCGCTGGCGGACCGGGTCACGGTGCTGGTCTACGGCCGCGTGATCGCCACCGGTCCGCCGGCCGCGATCCGCGCCGATCCGGCGGTCCGCGCCGCCTATCTGGGCGAGACGGGCGGCGGCGGAGTCGGGCCGTGATGCTGCGGGTCGAGGGGCTGGAGACATTCTACGGCGAAAGCCAGGTGCTGTTCGGCATGGCGCTGGAGGTCGGTGCCGGGCAGGTGGTGACGCTGCTGGGCCGCAACGGCATGGGCAAGACCACGACGGTGCGCTCGATCGTCGGGCTGACCCCGCCGCGCGCCGGCGCCGTGCTGTTCGAGGGGGAGCCGCTCAACGGCCGGCCGGCGCACCGGATCGCTCGCGCCGGGCTGGGGCTGGTGCCCGAGGGCCGGCAGGTGTTTCCCACCCTGACCGTGCGCGAGAACCTGGTGGCGACCGCCGCCAACCGCCAGGCCCGCACCGACCGGTGGACCCTCGACCGGGTCTTCGCCCTGTTCCCCGCCCTGGCCGAACGGTCGGGCAGCATGGGTGGCCAGCTGTCGGGCGGCGAGCAGCAGATGCTGGCGATCGGCCGCGCGCTGATGACCAACCCGAAGCTGCTGATCCTCGACGAGGCGACGGAGGGGCTGGCGCCGCTGATCCGGGCGGAGATCTGGGACTGCCTGGCCGGCCTCAAGCGCGCCGGGCAGGCGATCCTGGTGATCGACAAGAACATCGACGCGCTGACCCGCATCGCCGACCATCACTACATCATCGAGAAGGGCCGGGCGGTCTGGCACGGCGACGGCGCCGCGTTCCGCGCCGACCCGACGCTGATCGAACGGTATCTCGG